>CAYQDT010000370.1:3573-4961 GCA_964416225.1 uncultured bacterium | reverse complement strand
CGTCTTCGATGTGACGGAGCGGCTGATCGCCAGCCTCTGGAAGACGGGGCTGGGCGTGGAAGTCCCCACCCCCTTCCGCCGGATGAGCTATGCCGAGGCGATGGAGCGGTACGGCAGCGATAAGCCGGACCTCCGCTTCGGAATGGAGCTGGTGGACCTGGGGGACGTCTTCGCCGCGAGCGAGCTGCGGGTGTTCCAGAGCGCGCTGGCCTCCGGCGGGCAGATCAAGGGCATTGTCGCGCCCGGCTGCGGGGGCTACAGCCGGAAGCAGATCGACGACCTCACGCAGCTTGCCCGGCAGTTCGGCGCGGGCGGCCTGGTCTCCATCATCCTGGAGGAGGGCGGGTTCCGCTCCAGTATCCAGCGGTACCTCACCGAAGAGCAGATCCGGCAGATCCAGGACCGCTCCGGCGCGAAGGCCGGAGACCTGGTGCTGATTGTCGCGGACCGGCCCCGAGTAGTGGCGGAAACGCTGAACCGCCTGCGGCTGCACCTCGGCGCCGCGCTCGGTCTGATCGATGAGAACCGGTGGGAGTTCCTCTGGGTGCTGGACTTCCCGCTCTTCGAGGAGACGGACGAAGGCGCCATCGACGCGATGCACCACCCGTTCAGCCAGCCGAAAACGCCCGAGGACGTGGAGCGCCTCGCCACGGATCCGCTGGGGGTCATTGGCTCGCTCTACGACCTGGTGGTGAACGGGAACGAGCTGGCGAGCGGGAGCATCCGGATCCACAACCCGGAGATCCAGACGAAAGTGCTGGGGATCATCGGCATCCCGGAAGAGGAGGCGTGGAAGCGGTTCGGCTTCCTGCTCCGCGCCCTCTCGTTCGGCGCGCCGCCGCACGGCGGCATGGCCGCGGGCCTGGACCGGATTATCATGCTGATGGCGCGCGAGGATACGATCCGCGACGTGATCGCCTTCCCGAAGACGACGACGGGCGTCGACCTGATGCTGGACTGCCCGGCGCCGCTGGAGCCGGAGCAGCTCGGGGAGCTCCATCTCCAGGTAACCGCGGTGGAGGAGCCGGCGAACCCGCCGCTCGTCGACCCGCGCGATGCCGCCACCGCGCACTGAGGGCGCGGAGCGTCCCGCCCATGACAGGCGAGGAGCCCCTCCGATAAACTGTGCGGGACGCCACCAACGGGGCGTCCCGCTTTTTGTCCGATCTGCCGATGAGTCCCAAACCGACCCGCACGAAGCCGGAAAAGCCGGCGACCCCGGACTGGACCTGGGGAGACTGCCCGGCCGGGCGGCCGGAGCTTCTCTGGGAGCATTCCGCGCGACCGCTCTGGGCCGAGGTCCTGGCCGAGCATCACGCCCTCTTCCTGATGGAGAAGGAGCGGTACCTGCTGCGCGCCCTGGACAACGGCCGGACCCTCTGGGAGGG
>CAYQDT010000370.1:0-3563 GCA_964416225.1 uncultured bacterium | reverse complement strand
TCGGTGACGAGGCGCGCGCCCAGTTGCACGAGCGGGAGGGGCGCCTGCCGGACCTTCCGGATGAGCTGGCTCATGACCGATCCGGCATCGTCCTCGCCGCGGAGCGGGACCTGCGAGAGCTGGAGCCGAAGCGGGGCGCGGAGCGCTGGCACCTGCGCACCGGCGGGGTCGTCACCGCCATCGCCCTCGCGCCGGACACGGCGTTCGTCGCCACGCGCGGGCCGCTGGTGGCCTACAACCGAGCCGACGGCAAGCAGCGGTGGAAGACGCCGTGCGCGTGGGAGCCGGAGCTGCAGGTCCATCCGGATGCCGGCCTGGTGGTGGTGGACGATCCGGAGACGGAGACCATCATCGGGCTCAGCGCGGAGACCGGGGAGCGGCTCTGGGAGCACGCGGCGGACGGTCAGCCCGTCGCCGCCGGGCCGCTGGCGGCGGGACTGATCCCCATCAGCCGGCACGCCGCCGGAGCGGCGGCCGTCGATGCCGGGACCGGCGAAGTCTGCTGGACGCTGGAAAGCGACGGCGCGTGGGAGCAGCCGGCGGTTGCCTGCGGCGACTCGCTCTTTTTCACGGACGGCACGATCTGGGCCGTGGAGGCCGCCACCGGCGCCGTCCGCTGGCAGCGAGCGCTGGAGCCGGACACGGACGAGGAGGACCAGTTCTTCTCGGTCCGCCTTGTAGAAGGCGTAGAAGGCGCGGGAGGCGCGGAGCCGCTGCTGCTGGCGGAGTCATGGCGGGGGCGGCTGCTGGCCCTCTCGCCGGCGGACGGATCGCTGCGCTGGGAGCGCCGGCCCGGCCAGGCGCACGGGATTGCCGCCGATGAGCACTCCCTCTACCTGCGGCTCAACATCAGCCAGGCAGATGCGGGCTGGGCGGTCGCCGCGCTGAACCGCGGCACCGGGGAGCTCCAGTGGGAGCTTCGCGCGCCGAAGCTGGTTCCGGACGTCACGCGGGTGGGCGGCCTGCTGGTGGTGGAGCTGAAGAGCGCCGCGCTGGTATTGCGCGTCGCCGGGTAGCCCCACCGGGCGCGCTCCGGCGCCGGCAAAATGGGGAGCGAGCGCCGGAGCCCGCTCCCCGCGTCGTGGTTTCGCTCGACCGCCGGTTTAGGCGCCGTACGGCGCCCACTCGCCGCTCTGGTCGATGAGCTGCACGTGCTCCTGCACCACCCCCATCGGGCAGAACCGCACGAAGAGCTTGCAGGCAAAGAGCAGGATGGCCAGATCGTCCATCTCGCCGAGGACCGGAACGGCGTTCGGCAGGTTGAGCGGGCTCACGGCAAAAACAATGGCGGAGACCAGCAGCGCTTTCGGCAGCCAGCTCACGCGCGTATCGGAAAACAGCCGGAAGTACAGCTTGACGAAGTTCGGCAGATGCGCAATGGCCCGCACGACGTCCCACGGCCGGTTTCGGCGAAGATGCTGGTTCAACTGGACCTTCACTCGTCGTCTCCTGCCCGCTCTCCGCGGGCCGCGCCGCCGTCCCGCTCCGCTTCACGCTCCGGAGCGTCCGGCGTTTCGCCGACTCATGATCGCAGATTCCCGCCGCCCTGTCGAGGGCGAGTGACAAACAGGCGTTCGATCCGGGCACCTACCGAGGCATCCGACCACCATGGCTCATCATGACCGAAGCGACGCGGCTCGCCATTCTTCGTTCGATGCCGCGCGCCTGGAAGGGGTTCGCCGGCTCTGCCGGGAGGCGACGGAGCGGGGCCTCCCTCCCGCCCTGGCGCTCGTGGTAGCGCGGGGCGGCGCGGTGGTGCTGTCCGAGGCGTGGGGCACGATCCGGCGGCTCGAGGACGGGTCGGCAGCGCCGGCCACTCCGGAGACCGTCTGGCTGACGGCATCGGTCACCAAGCCGGTGGTCTGCACCGGACTCGGTCTCCTGCTGCAGCGCGGAGAGCTCCTGCTGGATGATCCGGTCTCCCGCTTCGTGCCGCTTTGCCGGGGTGGGGAGCGGGACGGGATGACGCTGCGCCACCTGCTGACGCACAGCTCCGGGCTGCCGGATATGCTGCCGGAAAACCTCGCGCTGCGCCGGGCCCACGCGCCGCTCTCCGCGTTCGTGGAGCGCACCTGCTCCACTCCCCTGCTGTTCCCGCCCGGGACGGACGTCCGCTACCAGAGCATGGGGATCGCGCTGCTGGGAGCCGTGATCGAGCAGGTCACCGGCGAGAGCTGTCCGGAGTTCCTGCGCCGGGAGCTGTTCGAGCCACTGGGCCTCTCGCACTGCGTGCTGGGGTGGTCCGAAGCGCTCGCCCCGGATACGGCCCGGGTGGTGCTGCCGGACTGGCAAGAGCCGGGCGATTGGGACTGGAACAGCCGCTACTGGCGCGAGCTGGGAGCGCCCTGGGGCGGGATGCACGCCACCGCCCCGGAACTGGCGCGCTTCATGCAGTGGCTCCTCGCGGCAACCGCGGGACGAGACGGCGCGGGACCAGAACGCGCGCTCCTCTCGGCGGCCGCCGCCCGGGAAATGGTCCGCTGCCAGACGGCGGAGCTCCCGGGGCTTTCCGCCGCGGCGCGGAGCAGCCAGGGCTGGGGACTGGGCTGGCGGCATCTCTCCATCCGGGAGAGCCTCTATTTCGGCGACCTGCTGAGCCGGCGTGCCTACGGCCATGCCGGAGCCACCGGTACGGCCGTGTGGAACGATCCGGACCGGCAGCTCTCCTTCGTGCTGCTGAGCAACCATCCGGACGCCGGGAGGTTCATCGGGCAGGCCGGCAGCGCCGTCGTCGCGGCGCTCCGGGGAGAGCCGGAGCGTGGGACGGAATCGTAGCGCAGGTGAAGGTCCACGCCTCTTGCACAAAGCTCCGCACCTTCGTCATATCTTTACGGTCGGCCAAAAGTCTTAAGCGGCGCTCCACGGGTATAATCGATTGGACCGGGCGCAGCGTTGCGGCCGGCCCGATACAAATAGTCGCCAAATCCCCATCGGGGAGCGGGGGAACCACCCTATCGGGGCGAAGAGCGGCGCGTCCTTCGAGGCGCCGCTCCGGGTCAACTCTTCCGGCCCGAGCCCGTCAGCTAACCTCGCCGGCGCGGCGCGAAGAGGAGTGTGCTGCGTGCAGCGGTCAGCGCCGACCGCTGGAGCGTCTCCGTGTCACCCCGGGTGACGCGGAGTGACCGCGCGGCTCACAGAAGGATCTCAGGAAATCGGATGCTGCGTGAACCAGTTAGACTCAACTCCCCGATCGAAGCGAACGGAGCGCCCTCGCATCTTCCAGACCCGGATGCTCTGGCAGGTGCTGGCACATGGGGGAGCGGAGATCACGGCGCTGGCCTGGTCGCATGATGGCGATCTGCTCGCGTCCTCCGGCGAGGACGACATAATTCGCGTCTGGCAGGGGGTGACAGGCCAGTGCCTGAGCACCATTGAGCAGGATGCGGTGGACCGGCTGCAATGGTCCTCCAGTGGGACACTGGCCGCCTCCTGCGGAGGGGTGATTCATTTGCTCCCCCAGGCGTCCACATGCTTCCAGGCTGCCGCTGCCTGATCCTCATTGTCCAAATGATCGTCTGCTGGCGCGCCCTCCTGACTGGGGGGCGCGCCAGTGTTTTGCGAGG
>CAYQDT010000369.1:0-4978 GCA_964416225.1 uncultured bacterium | reverse complement strand
CGCGGATGGCGAGACGCTCGTCATCGAAGCCGGTAAGGACCACTACCGGAACGTCCGGCACCTGCGCATGGATCGTGCAGAGAGTGCCCAGCCCCTGGCTGTCGGCGAGCGAGAGGTCCAGCAGCACGATGTCGTAGCGCTCCACGTGCAGGCGGGCGAGCGCGTCCTCCAGCCGTTCCACGTGTTCCAGCACGAACCAGGAGGTACCGGCATCGATCAGCAGCTCGCGCAGCAGGCGCGCGTCGCCGGGATTATCTTCCGCCAGGAGAATGCGGAGTCGCTCGGGGTCCATGGGGGCACTCATCGAAAGGGCAACCGGACGATGGTGAACCAGAACTCCTCGATGGAGCGGACCACCTTGATGAACTGGTCCAGGTCCACGGGCTTCGTGATGAAGCAGTTGGCGTGGAGCGCGTAGGAGCGCAGGATGTCCTCCTCCGCCTTCGAAGTCGTCAGGATCACCACGGGGATCCGGCGAAGGGTCTCGTCCGCTTTGATCTCGGCCAGTACCTCCCGCCCGTCTTTCTTCGGCAGGTTCAGGTCCAGCAGGATGACGTCCGGGCGAATCGCATCCGTGTACCTTCCGGTGCGGCGCAGGAATGCCAGCGCCTCCACGCCGTCCGAAACAACGCTCAGGCGGTTGTGGACCTTGGCTTCCTTCAATGCCTCCACCGTGAGACGCACGTCCCCTGGGTTGTCTTCCACGAGAAGGATTTCAATTGGCTGCACGATCGCACTCCACCTGGCCTGCCGTCGACGCGGGCCGCGGCTGCATTCGGGGCGCGGAGCCCGCTGTGGCTCCGCTTTCGGATCCGGCTTCACCCGCCGGGTAACACGGAATCGTGAAGCAGAAGGCCGCGCCGGCGCCGGGGCTGGACTCCACCCAGATGCGGCCGCCGTGGCGCGTTACGATCTTTTTGCAGATCGAGAGGCCAATACCGCTGCCGGAATACTCGCTCTTACCGTGCAGGCGCTGGAAAATGATGAAAATCTTCTCCGCATAGGCGGGGTCGATGCCGATCCCGTTGTCCTCCACGCGGAAGAGCCACTCCACCCCGCGCCGCTCCGCGGTGATTCGGACCCGGGGCGGAGCCTCTCCCCGGAACTTGAGAGCATTTCCAATCAGGTTCTGAAAAAGCTGCGTGAGCTGTCCGGCATCTCCACGGATGGAAGGCAGCGTCCCGACGTGCACCTCGGCGCCGGTCTCATCGACCGTCAGGCGGAGGTAGTGCAGCGCTCGCCGTACCGCCTCGGCGCAAGCGACCGGCTCGAGGTTCCGGCCTCGGGAGCCGACGCGTGAGTAAGCGAGGAGGTCCTGGATCAGCCCCTGCATCCGGGTGGCTCCGTCCACCGCATAGCGGATGAACTCGAGTCCGTCATCGTCCAGGCGATCCTGGTACCGCCGCGCTAGGAGCTGCGTGTAGCTGGCGACCATGCGGAGCGGCTCCTGGAGGTCGTGCGACGCGACGTAGGCAAACTGCTCGAGCTCCTCATTCGAGCGAGCGAGATCCGCCGCGATACGCTGCAGCTCCACCTCGGCAAGCGTCCGCTCGGTGATGTCTCGTCCCACACCCACAATTCCAACCGCACGGCCCTCGAAATCGAACACCGGCGCCTTCGTCGTGGAGAGCCAGCGCTGCTGACCATCCAGGTCCGTCACCCGCTCTGCCTTCGAGACCAGGGGGACGCCGGTGCGCAAGATCTCCTGCTCGTCGCCAAAGAATTCCGCCGCCTCCGGGGCCAGATAGAAGTCGCCATCGCACTTGCCGACTGCTTCCTCGGCGCACGCGACACCCAGGTGCTGGGCCTGGGCGCGGTTCACCCGGGTAAAGCGGGAGTGCGCGTCTTTGAAGTAGATCAGGTCGGGGATGTTGTCCATCAAGATGTGCAGCAGGTCTCGCTCGTGCGCGAGCGCCTCCTCCACCCGCTTGCGATCGGAGATGTCGGTGAAGATACCGAGGACGCCCTGGATCTCGCCGTCGTCTCCGATCACCGGCGCCTTCACCACCTCCACGAAGCGGGTTGTCCCGGCCGTGCGGTTCGTCTCCACGAGCTGGTGGCTTCGGCGGGATTGCATGACGAGCAGATCGTCCGCGCGGTACTTCTCCGCCAGCTCTGCCGGAAAGAAGTCCGCGTCCGTTTTGCCGCAGAACTCTTCCGGCTGCAGGCCGAAGTCCCGGGCGAAGGGCCGGTTCACGAGGACAAACCGGCCATGCTGGTCTTTGAAGACGATTCGCTGCGGGAGGCTGGCCAGCAGCGTCCGGTTCCGCTGCGCGCTGAGTCGAAGCTGCTCCTGGGCTTCTTCCAGCTCCGTCATGTCGAGACCCACGGTCACCGTCCCCGCCGCGCCCGCCGCGCCCGCGGCCGGGAGCGTGCGGCTGCGCCAGACGGTCCAGCGCCTCGAGCCGTCTCGGGTGACGATGGGCGATCCCCCGTCCTCCGGAAGCGCGCCGCAAGCGCCCCGCGCGGAGTCGGGTGAACCCTCTCCCGGGCTCAGCACCGTGAACCACGTTTGCCCCCGGAGCGCCGCCTCGCTATAGCCGGTTAGCTGCTCGAACTCGAGGTTGCAGCGCAGCAGCCGGCCGGACCCGTCCGAAACAACCACCGGGAAACCGCTCGCCAGCAGTAGTGGGTGCGCGTCGTCGGCTCCTTCCGCCGTACCGGCGGGCAGCTCCGGGGATGAGATCGGCCCCAGGTCGTGAAGGACTGCGGTGACGCCGTCTCCGGCGGTGCTCGCATCGGTCCGCAGTGCCAGGCGGACCGGCCGGCCGGTCGGGCTCCGAAAGTCGTGCTTCCAGTCCTCCGTCGGGCTGTCGCGCCAGGTCAGTAGCTGCACCGCTGCCATCGGAAACAGCTCGGGAAGCGGCCGGCCCTCGATCCGTTCGCCCGCGCCGAAGCGCAGCCGCTCCAGAACCGCGTCCGCCGCCGGGTTGGCGGCAACAATACAGAGCGAGCGGTCCAGGAGCAGGACAGGGACGGGCAGCGAGTGGAAGAATGGGTTCTGCACGGTGGGAGGCGTAGAAGATCCTGGTGCGATCAGCCAACCCTCTATTTCGGCAAACGTGCGAGAATGTTTAGTCTTTCTTTCAATCGGGCGGCGGGAAATGCGCGTTTGTCGGTCAGTCCTCCGAAGGATGCTCCGTATCTGTTCGAATGAAGTCCGGCGGAGCGCAAAGCGGGGCCATGCCGGCCAAGATAAGACAGGATAGGGTCAGGTCCGGGCAGGCCGGAGGACGCATGGCACGCTTGAACGAGTTTCTGATCCCGGCCGGCCGGGTCCTCATCGGACCCGGCGCCATGGGCACCGAGCTTCAGTTGCGGGGCCTGCCGCCGGGCGCGGCTCCGGAAGCATGGAACGTGGAGCGCGGGGCGGATGTGGTGGCGGTCTACGCCAGCTATGCGCGAGCCGGGTCGGCCTGGCTGGTCGTGAACAGCTTTGGCGCAAACCGGCCGCGGCTGGCGCAGAGTGGGCTGGTGGGACAGATTCAAGAGACCCACGAGGCCGCCGTGCTTCTGGCGCGGCGCGCGGCGCCGGACCTGCCGCTCCTGGCCAGTCTCGGACCCACCGGCGGGCGGACCCCTGCAGAGTCGGAGCGAGCTTACGAGGAGCAAGTGCAGTTGCTGGCCGCGCTGGGGATAGACGGTTTTCTTGTCGAAACCGTGGTGCGACTGGACGAGGGCTCGTCCGCCGTGCGTGCCGCAGCTCGGAGCGGCCACGGTCCGGTGTTGGCCTCGTTTACGCCGGACCCAGTGGGCGATCTGCTGGACGGTACGCGCGCCGAGCGGGCGGCGGAAGCCTGGCTGACGGCAGGGGCCTCGGCGGTGGGAGTGAACTGCGGCACCGGCCCGGAGCATCTCGTCGCCGCGGTACGGCGGCTTGCAAAGGCGGCTCTCGCGCCGCTCTACGCCGCTCCCAATGCGGGGCTGCCGAAGATGGAAGGTGGCCGGGCGAGCTACGGGCTCACGCCGGACGCCTTCGCGCGGGCCGCGATACAGTTTCAGGAGGTGGGGGTCACGCTCATTGCAGGCTGCTGCGGGACCACGCCGCGCCACATCCGCGCCGCGGTCACGCGAATCGGGCGCGGCACGTGAGGGCCCATCGGGGCACCCGCCGGGCCCTCATCCGGGCGAAGGATTTCCGGGCTCGCTGCGGGAACTGAAGCCCTGTTCTGCCCGCCTTCCCTGCCCCCCAACGGCTTCCCCTGGCGCCAACCCCCTGCTTGCTCGATAAGGAGAACGGATCGTGCTGCGAAAGATCACTCTGGTCGCCCTGATGGGCTGCGGGGTTGGACTCCTCTCGGGCTGCCCACCGCCGGCCGCCAACGGTCCGTCCGGCACCGGGACCTCCGCGGCACCCGGCGCGACGCCGCGAGCCGGCGCATCGGGAACGCTGAAGCTGGGGCACTTCGCAAGTCTCACCGGCAGCACCGCGGTCTTCGGCACGAGTGCGGATCGGGGGGTGAAGCTGGCGGCCGAGGAGTTGACCAGGGCGGGCCAGCCCGTGGACGTCACGACACTGGACGACGCCAGCCAGCAGGACCAGGCCGCCACGGCGGTCAACCGGCTCATCACGGGGAATGGCGTTGATGCCGTGGTGGGCGAGGTGGCCAGCAGCCGCTCGATCGCGGCGGCGGCGATCTCCGACTCCCAGAAGGTGCCGCAGGTCTCCCCCGCCTCGACCAACCCGGACGTCACCGTTAACCCCCGCGACAACACGACGCGGCCCTTCGTGTTTCGGGTCTGCTTTACAGACCCGTTTCAGGGAGCGGTGATCGCCCGCTTCGTGAAAGATCATCTCAAGCTCTCGTAGGCGGCCATCCTCAAGGACTCGAAGCAGGCGTACAGCGTCGGGCTTGCCAAGGGTTTCTCCGACGAGTTCAAAAAACAGGGCGGAAGCGTCATCGACGAGGAGGCGTACGCGGAAGGCGATGCGGACTTCCGCGGACAGCTCACCAAGATCAAGGGCGCCGGCGCGCAG
>CAYQDT010000368.1:0-4982 GCA_964416225.1 uncultured bacterium | reverse complement strand
CGGTTTTCCCGGCGTGTTTGGGCTAATGGGGGTTTATCGCCCCATTTCGGAACTTTTCGGTGGGTTTGGGGGGGGGGGGGGGGGGATGAACCCGCCCCCCAGCAGTGCGTGGCGGGCGCTTACTTCACCGCGCCGGACTTGATGGCATCCCACACCGCGTTTCCACCCGGCAGGCCGATCACGAAGAGGAGGATCAGCGAGATGAGCAGGGCGTAGATCGCGAGGGACTCCACGAGGGCCAGCGCGATGATCATCGCGGTCTGGATCCGCCCGGTGGCTTCCGGCTGGCGGGCGATGCCCTCGAGCGCCGCGGCGCCGATCCGGCCCTGTCCGAGGGCCGCCCCGAAGGCCGCGATCGGCACACCAAAGCCGGCGGCCAGCGCCAGCAGAGAAAGGTACATCATGGTCGTTGTTCTCCTTTAGCTATCGAGCTTCGAACCGTAGCAATCGTCTACGCCGGGGTTGCGGGCGCAAAACCGGCGGATTCTTCGATGTGGCCGCCATCATCCCCGTGGGCATGGTGACCGTGCCCCTCGTGATCCTCGTGCGAGGTCATCAGGGCGATGTAGACGCAGGCCAGGATACTGAAGACCATTGCCTGCACGAAACTGGTGAAGATGGCGAAGAAGTACATCGGGAACTGGAAGGGCACGATTCCCCGCGTGAACATGATCCCGAGCGCGGTCAGGATCACAATCACCACGTCTTCGCCGAAGATGTTCCCAAAAAGGCGGATCGTCAGGGAGAGCAGCTTGGCGAACTCTCCAATGATGTGGAGCGGGAAGTTGAGCGGGGCCAGCCAGAGCGGCTCGCCGAGGAAGTGCTTCAGATACCCGCCGAAACCATTTACCCGGATGCCCTCGTACTGGACGTAGAGCACCACCACGAGGGCCATCGCCGCCGTGACGTTCACGTTGGACGTCGGGCTCTTCCAGCCGGGAATGATCCCGATGACGTTCATCACGAAGATGTAGATGAACGCGGTGGCGACGAGCGGCACGTACTTCTTGTAATGTTCGCCGATGAGCCCGTGAACGAAGTTGTCCAGGGAGGCATAGATCATCTCCGCGATCATCTGCTTCCGGCCCGGCACCCGCTGCCCTTCCCGGACCATCCAGATGCCGACCAGCAGAATACAGATCGCGGTGAGGATCGAGATGACGATCTGCTCGGGAAACGCCTTGGCGAGCGGGAAAACGACCACCGGGTTCACCAGCCGCACCGGGCGCCCGTCGACGGTCACTTCCTCCGTCTTCGCTCCGGGAGCGGGCTTGGCGTCCCCGACCTTCTTGATCACCGCCGAGACCGAGTAGACGCGATGAGCCTCGCTCTCCTCGTCCTCGTAGCGGTAGCCAATCTTTTTGCCGACCAGCTCGGACGCGGGGGCGTCGGCGCCGTCCGCCGTAAGCTCGGCTCCGCCGCTGAACCAGAACTGCTTGAGGAGGGGCGTGATCCAGGTCGGCTGCTCAATGCTGATCTTGGCCTGGCCCTTCGCGCTTTCCTGTTCTTTGGGCGTTTCCGTATTGGTGCGCGCGCCCGCTTCCGCCCGGCTCTCGCCGCCCACCGGCGTGTTCGGACGGGACTCCTGAGCGTGCGCGGGCGCCGACCAGCAGCCGACGAAGAGGCACAGCGCGGCGGCGAAGACCGGGAGCCGCGCGGCACGCGGGGAGCGGACCGGCAACCAGTTGTTGTAGAGAAGAGGAAGCTTCATTGCGGGGTTGCGGAGGACAGGCAGGGTTGCCCGTCAAGTTATATCATCGGTACCGTTCCCTGACCGTGTCCTGGTGGGCCATTGAGGTGGCCACGGCCATCACAACGATGACGGTATGCGTGAGCAGTACGCCGGCTACCACGGCAAAGGCGTTCATAAAGCCGTGCACGCAGGCCCACGCGATGCCCGTGAGGCCGACGAGCACGATCGGAAACTTCAGCGCGGCGGCGATCAGGAGCTTGGCGCCCGCGAATCCGCCGCCATTGAAGAGGAGCCGGACGGTGGCCTCGGCCGTGAACAGGCTGAAAAGTCCCACCACCAGGCCACAGAGGAGGCCGAGCGCGATGCTTCGCTGCTCCAGGCCCATGCTGATCAGGCACGCGGCGCCGCCAATCTGCAGCGAGCGGATATGCACGCGCCGGAAGAATCCACGGTCGAGGCCGTGGAACCAGAAGTCCCATTCCTGGGTCGACCCCAAGGTCGGCTCACCACTCATCAATCAATACCGCTCCCTCGGTCCGCGACCGCTGTGCGCCTAACGCTGATCCGCGTTGCGGCGCGCCTCGTCCTCGGCCCGCTCTTGCTCTTCGTTCGCGCGGATCACCGTCTGGATCAACTGCTTGAAGCCGGCTGCTACCCCGACCACCGCACCGATGATCACGCCCCAATTGCGGGTCTTGAAGAAGTGATCCACCAGCAGGCCCAGGCCGATGCCGACGCCCACGGAGAGCGCCAGCGTAAGCCCAATCCCGCTCAGGAGAGCCGCGGTCCGCAGATTGCGGAGGTTTCCGGGCTCCCGACCCTGGCTCATTGTTCCAATCCGAATTTCCCGTGCAGCGCCCGCACGGCTCGAGGACCGTTCTCACGCTCCACCAGGCACGACACGGAGCCTTCCGAGTCGGCCATCTGCAGCACCGGAATGGCCTCGTCCGCCAGTGCCTGCGCCACATCCCGAAGAAAACCCGGCTCTTCCCACATGTTCAGCGCCACGACGGACACCATCTCGCAGTTTTCGATGAGCTCGTAACCGAGGCCGAGACCCTTGAGGATGGCTTCCGTCTTGCGCGCGAACTCCTGCTCAACGATGAAGCTGGAGGTGTCCGGCCCCTCGCTGTTCAGGTAGAAATTGATTCCCGCTGCTCCCACCGCTTCGAAGACCCGGTGCTCAATGCTTGCTCGGCCCTCGCGAGGGAGGTCGACCAGCGTGAAGTAGATGAGCTTGGAAAGCGTGGCCACCCCGGTGACGCCCCGCACCTGCGGGGGCTGGATCTCGGCAAGCGGGGCGATGAGCGTGCCGCGAGCCCGCTCGAAGCTGGTCTTCACCCAGAGCGGTATCTGGTGCAGCATGGCGATCTCGGCGGCACGTGGATGGAGCACCTTTGCGCCCTGGTGCGCCATGTTGCACACCTCTTCGTAAGTGACCACGGGGAGCGTATGCGCGCTCGGAACCACTTCCGGATCCGCCGTCATCACTCCGTCGACGTGGGTGTAAATCTCAATCTTGTCGGCACCGAGCGCGGCGCCGAGGGCCGAGGCCGTCGTGTCGCTCCCGCCGCGCCCCAGGGTGGTGATGGCCCCGTGCTCCGTAACCCCCTGGAAGCCGGCCACCACCACCGCATCGAGGCCGTCCTCGAAGAGGAGTTGCTCGATGTAGCCGGGGTCGATGTCCAGGATCTGGGCGTCCCCGTAGCGGTAGTCGGTGAGGATCCCGGCCTGCCCTCCGGTCAAGGCCACCGCGCGGAGGCCCAGGGTCTTCAGCGTCTGGGCCATGATGACGGTGGAGATGATCTCCCCGCACGCCATCAGCATGTCCCGCTCGCGGGGCGCGGGCTCCGTGCCCGCGTCGACCGCGTCCAGGTGGGCGAGCAGCGTGTCCGTGGCGTACGGCTCGCCCATCCGGCCGATCGCGGACACCACCACCACCGGCTGGTAGCCCTCCTCGATCGCCTCCTCGACCCGCTCGGCCGCCAGCCTGCGGGCTTCCGCGGTCCCGACGGAGCGCCCGCCGAACTTCTGGACGACAATTTTTCGCGGGTCCGCGGCGACGTGGAACTCGTCGGCCAGCGCCTGCACGGCCCGGCGGCCCTCCGCGGCGGGCACGAGGCAGAAGACCCGATCCGGCGCGTCTCCCGACTGCAGCAGCGGGATATCGGCGCGGAGCAGGGCTCCGGAGATGCGGGCCATCACGCCGTTCAGGCCGCGCATGTTGCCGGCGTGGACGGAGACCATCGAAACGTGGGGAGTAACTTCGGCGGTGAAGCCGCCGCCGCGAAGCGCTTCGACCGTCTTTGCCGCGGCATCGGCATCCACGACGAAGCTCAGGCCGCCGCGGTGAAGCTTCACCAGATTGATGCTGATGCCGTGCTGCACGAGCGCCCGGTACACCGCCATCTCCTGGGGGCCGCGGTCCTGGTCGGCGCGGAGGGAGACCATCAGGAAGGCATAGGTCCCCTTGATGGTGACGGACGTGACGCCGCGGGGCTTCTCAAAGGGTGCGCGGCGTCCCCTGCCGTTTTCCCGAGCTGCACGAGCGACGTCTGGCATTCTGAATGGGTCTCAGAGGTGAACTTCCCGTGGCCTCGCCGCGGCCGCCGGGGAGCTTCTCAAGCTCGCGCCAAGTCTAACATTCGCCCTGCTTAAGAGCAAGTGCTTTTTTTCACAAGCGCCTTATGAAGCGCTGCGCGGAGGGGGCCGGACGGCTCATTGCGCCGGACCTCGGGTGACGGCCGCAGGGGGCGCATCTATAATGGGTGCAGCGCGCGCGCCCGGGGCATCCCGGCCGCGGGCAGCGGAGAGGGATATGGCCAATTCGATCACTCTGGCACTTCAGGACCCGGGACCCCATACCGCGGCGACCCTGGCGGCGCGCCTGCCCGGATTTCCGCCGGAGGCAATTCAGCAAGCGCTGGATACGCTGGCGGCACAAGGAGTCCTCCAGCGCTCCGACGGGCCGGACGGTACGCCGTCCTACGTCTACGTGGACCCTTCGCGCTATACGCAGGCGAGCCTCGATGTGGTCCGGAACCCCGGGGACGCCCACAACCGGAGGCGCCGATGACCCCGGTGGCGCTGGTGCGCTGCCCCAGCTACGAGCCCGCGCGGGTGGAGGCGGCGCTGGACGAGGCACTGGAGCTGGTGGGCGGCCTCGACCGCTTCGTCCGGCGCGGCGACCGGGTGCTGGTGAAGCCGAATCTCCTGTGCGGGCATCCGGCGGAATGCGCGGCCACTACCCACCCACAGCTCCTCGACGCGCTGCTCTCCCGCCTGACGG
>CAYQDT010000367.1:0-4986 GCA_964416225.1 uncultured bacterium | reverse complement strand
ACCACGTAGCCCAGCCCCTCTTCCACATCAATGACCAGCGGCGCCCATTCGGCGCGGAGGGCGCCGCTGGTCCGCAGCATTCGGGACAGCACATCCGGTATCCGCCGCGCCAGGATACTCCCCTGATGGAGGCAGGCTTCCGTGAGGTTCAGCGGGATGCACCAGAGATCCGCGTCCCGAACGGTCCCGTCCGCCTGCGGGAGAAACGGGTCGGACATCAAGCCTCCGCCACCGCCGCGAAATGCTCCTTCAGACTTCCGTACAGGCCGCGATAGGTGGGGTAGTACCGGTTGTAGACCTCGACCTCCGCGGGACTCGGCGGACAGTGATCCATGACCTGGATCGTCTCCCGGCAGGCCTGCGTGACATCCCGCCACACCCCGGCCCCCACGCCCGCCAGCAACGCCACTCCGAACGCTGGACCCTCGTCCACGTTGATGGTCACATGTTCCCGGCCGGTCACGTTCGCCTGGATCTGGCGCCAGAGCGGACTGCGGGCGCCGCCGCCGCTGGCGCGGACCTGACGGATGGGCACGCCCATCTCCGCCAGGATCTCAAAGGAGTCGCGGAGGCCGTACGCCACCCCTTCCAGTACGCTCCGGCTGAGATGCCGCCGATCGTGCCGCAGGGTCAGCCCGAAGAACACACCGCGTGCGGAGGGATCGGGGTAGGGCGTCCGCTCACCAGACAGATAGGGTAGGAAGAGCAGTCCCTCGCAGCCGGCCGGGGCTGCGGCGGCCTCCTCCGCGATCAGCGCGTACGGGTCGCGGCCCAGGACCCGCGCCACGTCCATCTCCGCCCCCGCCAGCGTATCCCGATACCACCGCAGCGAACCGCCGGCCGAGAGCATCACGCCCATCTGATGCCACTTCCCAGGCACCGCATGACAGAAGGTGTGGAGGCGGAGCTGCGGGTCGACGACGGGCTCATCGGAATAAGCGAAGACCACCCCGGATGTACCGACGGTGGACGAGAGGATGCCACTCTCCACGATGCCGTTCCCGACGGCGCCGGCAGCCTGGTCCCCGCCTCCGCCCACCACCGGAGTGCCGGCGCTAAGGCCGGTCGCCGCCGCGCCCTCGGGACTGATTCGCGCGCTGGGAACCTGGGACTCGAAGCATTCCGGCATCCAGTCGCGCGGCACGTCGATGGCGTCCAGTAGCTCCGTGGCCCAGCGCCGCTCCCGAACATGGAACATGGCGGTGCCGGACGCGTCGGAGACCTCCGTGGCGTAGGCGCCGGTGAGCATCAGCCGGATGTAGTCCTTGGGCAGGAGCACCTTGCGCACCCGGGCGTACGTCTCCGGCTCGTGATCCCGCAGCCAGATGATCTTCGGCGCCGTGAAGCCCGTGAGCACGGGGTTGGAGGTAAGCTCCACCACCCGCTCCGCCCCCACGGTCCGCGTGATCCACTCACACTGCGCAACCGTACGCTGGTCGCACCAGAGAAGCGCCGGACGGAGCACCCGATTCGTCCCGTCCAGGAAGACGGAGCCGTGCATCTGACCGGAGAGACCCACGCCCTTGACGGACGCTCCGGAGACGCCGGCCCTCTCCAGAACCGTGCGGATGGTCGCCCGCGCGGCCTCCCACCAGTGGCCCGGATCCTGCTCCGCCCACCCTGGCCGGGGAGTGCTGAGGGGGTACTCGCAGGTGGCGCTGGCGAGGACTTGCCCGCCCTCATCAACGAGCAAAGTTTTGGTGCCGGACGTGCCGACGTCAATTCCAAGCAGGGGCATCGGGCGCCTCCCTCGCGCGGGCAGTCCCCGGGGGCGGGGCCTGGGCTCGGAGCATTCAGCGTGCGCGGTCCGGTTCGCCGGCGGTGGAACTACCCTGCTTCGGGCCGGGCGCTCTATATGCCGGGCACCGAGGGCACTCCGCCGATGAGCCCGCCGCACGCGGGGTCAGATCAGAGTCTTCGCCCACTCCAGAATGTCCTGGGCGCAGCGAAGGTGCAGTCGCGCCGATGTTTTATCGTAAAGCTGCGCGGGGACGCCGTCCACATTCTCCGGGTTGCGCGAAGCGAGGAATTCCGGGTTGAGCTCAGCGGCGGCATTCATAATCTCGACCGGCGCATTCAGCCCATTCGCCATCTGGATCAGGTTGTGGCCCTTCGGGCTGCGGTGGTGATGCTCCACCAGGGACGCCTTGAGCGCCTTCTCCGCGGCTTGTTGGCTGAAGAAGACGCTGGCGTAATAGACGCCCGCATCCATGAGCGTGACAGCAGTGGCAAGGTCCGCGCGCGACTGCGACCAGAAGGACATGGCTTCCTTCCGGTAGTCCTTCATTTCCCGTTCCTGGTCCATTGCCGGTTCCGCCTCGCTTCCCGTGACTACTTACCTGTATGCCGTGCCTCGCCCCGCCTCAAACAATTCCACGCTCCGGCGCACCGCGGCACGGATGAGCTCCGGCGCGCGGTCCATCGCCTCATCCAGCGTCATCGGTCCCGGCACGATGGACTGGACCGCCGTGATTCCGGCGGCCCGGTAGTCCCCAAGATCCGCCCCCAGAGCCCCGGCCAGCGCCAGCACCGGCACGCCCGCGGCGCGGGACCGCTCACCGATGCCGGTGAGCGTCTTGCCGAACGCGGTGGTCTGCCGGTCCAGCTTGCCTTCGCCCGTCAAGACCAAGTCGGCTCCATTCAGACAGGCGTCGAACGAAAGGGTATCCAGCACCAGCCGGACGCCGCGCTCGAGACGAGCGCCCAGGAACTGGAGCAGCGCGTATCCCACCCCGCCTGCCGCACCAGCGCCGGGCGCGTTACTGAAACTTTTACCCAGTTTTTGCGCCGCCACCTGCGCATAATGCGCCAGAGCCGCGTCGAGGATGCGGAGGTCCGCCGCCGAGGCGCCCTTCTGTGGTCCGTACACCGCCGAGGCACCGTCCGGCCCCGTCAGCGGGTTCGTCACGTCGCACGCCACCTGCAGCTCCAGACCTTCCGGAATTCGGAGCTGGCTCAGATCGATGGCGTGCAGCTCCGAAAGCGCCGCCCCGCCGGGAGGCAGCGGCCGGCCCCGGCCGTCCAGCAGCCGCACCCCCAGCGCCTGAAGCATGCCCGCGCCGCCGTCATTGGTTGCACTGCCGCCGATCCCGATCAGCACGCGCGGCCGTCCGGACCGCAGCGCGGCGCGAAGCAACTCTCCCGTTCCGTAGGAGGTGACGCGCAGGGGGTCCCGCCGGCCTCGCGCCAGGCGGGATAAACCCGACGCCTCGGCCAGCTCGACAAACACGGTCCGCCCGTCACCGAGGAGCCCGAGCCGGGCATCGATCGGATCTCCGAGCGGACCGGAAACCCGGTGGCTCTCGAACGCGCCGCCGGTGGCGGCCACAAGCGCGTCGAGCGTGCCTTCACCACCGTCTCCGACCGGCAGCTCGACGACTTCCGCGGTGGGACACGCCTCCCGCGCGCCCGCCGCCATG
The DNA here is from genome assembly GCA_964416225.1 of uncultured bacterium. Taxonomy (GTDB): domain Bacteria; phylum Armatimonadota; class SYMT01; order SYMT01; family SYMT01; genus CAYQDT01. The sequence goes on along the minus strand of CAYQDT010000367.1, from coordinate 1,567 downwards.
GCGCGCGCCACTTCCGGTGACTTGAGACTGCCTTTGAAGCTATCCGGCGCGACAACGATCTTCATAACGGTGGGGCACCCGCGGCGGCCGGCGGCGCCGGGTGCGCTCGCGCGGCGGGGCACGGTAGGCACAGTTGGGGCGCTCCGGGGTCAGGCGCTCGGGGGGCTCGAGGGGCTAACGAGTACCGGACGACCGGTCCGCGCGGACTCGTATGCAGCTACCGCGATCTCCACGTTGCGCCGGCCCTCGAGGCCGCTGATCGGCTCCGGCTGTCGTTCGAGCACCGATTCGACGAAGAGGCGCAGCTCCCGGCGAATCGGGTTCTCGACCTCGATGTCGCCGATGCGGATCGTCCGCGGCTCGTCGTCCCGCCGCGCATAGCGGATCTCACCGCCGGCCGCGAAGCCGTCGCGGTACAGGATCGTGCCGTCCGCGCCCTGGATCTTCCCGGAAAGGTCACTCACCGCTGCCACGCTGCTGGAGTGGAGCATCCCGACGGCCCCGCTCTTGAAGCGGAGCGAGACAAGGCAGAGGTTCGGGTAATCCGCGGGGTCGTCTCCGAAGCGGTCCGCCTCCGCGTACACGCGCTCCACGTCGCCGCAGATCTGGCACATGAAGTCGATCTCGTGAGCGTTTACCTCCATGAGGATCCCGCCAGACATCTCCAGGGAGTTCCGCCAGGGCTGGGCCGCGCCGCCCCAGCCGCCGCTAATCCGGGTGGTGGTGACCGCCCACGGAGTGCCGACCGTTCCGGAGCGCACCAGTTCCAGGACCTGCCACCAGCACGGGTAATAGCGAAGCACATGGCCCACCCTCAGACGGATACCGAATCGACTCGCAGCAGCCAGCATCGCGTCGCAGTCCGCCAGGGTGGTGGCAAGCGGCTTCTCGACGAACACATGCTTACCGCGCGCCGCCGCCAGCTCCGTGAGCGGGCGGTGCTGGTACCCGGGGGAGGCGATCAGGACGGCGTCCAGCCCCTCTTCCGCCAGGAGCGCCTCGGCGGTGGGGAAGGGACGGGTGCCCAGCTCCGCGGCAAGCGCCGCCGCCGCCTCCGCGCTCAGGTCCGTAACGCCCACGAGACGGGCGGTCTCGATGGTGATGAGTTGCCTGGCGAGGCTGCGGCCCATTCCGCCGCAGCCGACCAGCCCGACGCGCAGCTCCGCCACGTCTCCAGTCCTTTCGTTCAGCCCATCCGTCCGCACCCAAACTGAGCGCAAACGGAGCCGGACGGCTCCGTTTGACTGCTACCTGCGCGGCGGCGCTTCAATGAGGTCTTCTCTTCTATTCGTAACGCAGCGCGTCGATCGGGTCCAGCGCGGAGGCCTTCATCGCCGGATAGATCCCAAAAAAGATGCCGACCAGCGCGGAGAAGACGAACGAGACGATCATCGGGGTAACGGAGAGCTGCATCGGGAACCCGACCCCGCCTTCCGTCTGCGGGCGACCCATCCAGAGAGAGACTCCAATGCCGAACGCGATCCCGATGAGGCCGCCGACCAGGCTGAGCGTCACGGATTCGATCAGGAACTGGTAGAGGATGTCTTTCCGCTTGGCACCGATCGCC
>CAYQDT010000366.1:0-4996 GCA_964416225.1 uncultured bacterium | reverse complement strand
CCACCCGGTAGGCGGCGGCGCTGTCGCCCGGGTGGTCGCCCAGCGTGAGGGCCGCGAGGATCACCTCCACCTCCGGCACGTCGTCCACCGGGCTGCCGCCTTCGCCGCTCGCCGGAACGCCGCACTGCTGCAGGTGGAAGAGCATCTCCCGGATCGGCGCGTTCGTGCGCAGCAGCACGCCGACCGTCGCCTGGGGCGCCGCCGCGGCCAGCCGCGCCAGCAGCCGCGCGGCCTCGGCGAGGGTGCCTCCCGCCGGCTCCTCGTCCGCCTCTCGAGCTTCGTCCTCCGCCTCGGCCGCGCCCTCCGCGGCGGCCGTGGTCAGCTCCACGTACCCCGGCAGCTCTTTCCGGGCGGTGTGGCGCTGGTAGCGCGCCTGCCAGAGGTCGCCCGCCGCGCGGTGCTCCGCCAGCGCCGGGCTGCTCTCCAGCGCTCCGAAAACGGCGTGGACGGCGTCCAGCACCACCTGGGAGGAGCGGTAGCTCTCATCCATGCTCCGCCAAGACAGGCCCTGCAGCTCCTCGCCCAGCCGGTCGAAGATCTCCGCGCAGCCGCCGCGCCAGCCGTAGATCGCCTGCTTCACGTCGCCCACGCAGAAGATGCTGGCGGGCGTGTCCGCCAGCGCGTGGATCCGGGCGGCGAACGGGCGGAGGACCTGCCACTGCTCCGGGCTGGTGTCCTGGAACTCGTCCAGCAGGAGGTGGTCGATCCGCGTGTCCATGCGGTAGGCAATCTCCTCCAGCTTCCGCTCGGGCAGCACCTGCGCCAGGGCCCGGGGGATGTCGGAGAAGAGGAGCGCCCGCTGCCGCTGCCGCTGCGCCCGGTACCGGGTGTCGAACCGGCGGAGCAGCTCGAAGGTGGCGCGGGACTGATCGGCGCACCGCTGCAGCAGCCGGCTCGTCGCGCGGCGGATCAGCACCTGGTACGGCTTCAGGAGCACCGCCGGAACCGGCTGGTTGTAATAGGTCAGGTCCTCGTTCCGCACCTTCGCCGCCAGGCCGTTCTCCAGCAGCGCCATCCAGTCTTCAGAGGCCACCTGGGCCAGGTTTTTCGCGATCCCGTTCCGGAACCGTTTGTCGCGGAGCTCTGCCGCCGCCGCTTCCAGCGCCGCCACCGCCTCCGCGACGGCGGAGTCCGGCACGTCCGGCGGAACCTCCAGCCGATTCCAGGCCTCCCGCCCCGTCTGGAGGTAGAGCTCGTACAGCTCGCGGAACAGGTCGTCCAGCTCCCTCTGGACGGAGCGCTGCGCCATGCCTGCCTGCAGCGGCTCGAGCCAGCGGAGCAGGGCCTCCGGCCCCAGCTCCTCCAGCAGCGCCTGGATCGCCTGCTCCCGAAGCGCCGCGGCGGCGGGGCTGTCCCCCTCCAGCACGCGCGCGTCCGCCGGGAGCGCCAGCTCGTGCCGGAAGCTGCGGGAGAGGCGGGTGAAGAAGCTGTCCAGCGTGGAAATGGAGACCCGGTGCAGCGAGCGGCAGAGCCGCGCCAGCCGCTCCCCGCACTCGGCCTGGGTGAGCGCCGGGCTCTCCAGGTCCCGCGCCAGGGTGCGGCAGCTGGGCGCGTCATCCGCGGCCAGCGCGAGGCGCTGGAGCACGCGCCCCAGGATCTCCCCGGCCGCTTTCCGGGTGAAGGTGGTGGCCAGGATCCCGTCCGGCTGCTCGCCGCCCGAGAGGCCCAGGATGCCCAGGTAGCGCGTTGTCAGGGCGTACGTCTTTCCGGAGCCGGCCGATGCCCGGATCGCCTCCAGCATGGCGGGCGCGCCGCTGCCGTTGCCCGTGCTCATCCCGCTTCACCTCCCAGTTGCCGCTGCCGGTCCACGCAGCGGTCCAGGCAGAGCCCGCCCAGGCCGTCCGGGTACCGCGGGATCGCCGGGTTGGGCGGCCAGAAAACCCCACTCCGGATCGCGCGGATCACCCGCTCCGCCTCCGCGTCCGCGGCCTGCAGTTCGTCGTCCGACCAGCCGGCCGGCTGCCATTGCACCTTGCCGAGCTCTTTCGGGAGGAGCACGTAGCCCAGCTCGAGCGCCGTCGCCTCGCTGCGGAGAGCGGCGGCGAGCCGCCGGTAGAGGGGGAGCTGGAGGTCCACCCACTGCCGGGCGCCGTCCCGCCCGGCCCGGTGAGTCTTCTCCGGCGGGGTGGCGGAGTCACTCGTCTTGTAGTCGATGATCCGCCACCGGCCCTCCCCGGCGTGGTAATCGATCCGGTCGATGCGCCCGTGGAGCGTGAAGGGGATTCCATCCACGCTCCACTCCGCTTCCACCTTCTGCTCGGCGAACTGGATCGCCCACCCCTCGGCCGTGCTCTGCGCCTGCCAGGCGGCAAAGGCGTCCAGCCGCCGCCCGAGCTGATGGAGCTGGACCTCCACGGCGGCCGGCCGGGAGGTGCCGAATGCTCGCGCCGCCTCGCGCTCCAGCAGCCGCCGCAGCGCGGCGCGGATCGTCTCCACGTCGGAGGCCCCCGTTCCCTCGCCCCGGGCAAAGCCGGCCAGCACCGCGTGGGCCAGGTGCCCGAACCGCGCCCCGTCCATCTCGGCGAGCACCTCCTCCACGCTCTCGAGCCGGAGGATGTGGCGCAGGTAGAACCGGTAGGGGCACGCGAGGTAGTCGCGGAACGCGGTCACCGGTAGCTTCCCGAGCGGCTTGTCCGGCCGCGGCCGGGGAATCTCGACCGCCCGCCGGCGGCCCGGAAGCAGCAGCGGGCGGGGCGTCCCCGCCGGCCCGGTCTCCTCCCCGTAAAAGGCCAGGGCGCGCGCCACCACCGTCCGGTCATCGCAGGCGAACAGCAGCCGGCTGGGCGCCAGCGGCTCCCCGCCCTCGCCGCGGCGTCCCGCGATCAGCCGCAGCACGGGGCGCCTCGCCGCCACGGTGCGCAGCATCAGCGCGTCGCGGGCGAAGCGGCGCCGGTTGTCCGCCAGCCCCAGCCCCGCCCGGAGGCCGTCCGGGAGGAAGGCGTCGCCGTTGACGCTCTCCGGCACGTGGCCCTCATTCATCCCCGTGATCGTGAGCACCGGGGCATCGTCCAGATACAGCTCCAGCCAGCCGAGCAGCTCCACCGCCGGCTCGCCGCCCTCCTCCGGGAGCGCCTCCGGCAGGCGCCCCAGCGTGAGGCGGAGCGCCTCGCCGGCATCCAGCTCCGGCGCGAGTGGACCGGCGACCAGCTCGCTCTGCTCGCGGAGCAGCCCGGTCACCGCCTCGAGCGCCCGGATCAGCCGCAGCGCCGTGGGGGAGCCGCGATCCAGCTCCAGCCGCCCATAGATCCGGCTGAGGACCCCCGCGATCTGGGCGCTCCATTCCGGGAGCGGGAGGCGGGAGGTCCGGAGGGGCGCGACCAGCGCCTCGACCTCCGCATGGACGGCACGCAGGAGCTCGACCTCGGGCGTCTCGGCCCAGAAGGCACCGGCACGGCCCGGCAGGTGCTCGCGGCAATAGCGGTCCAGGCGCTCCAGGCAGTGCCGCACGCGGCGGGCGGCTTCCGCGCCGGAGCCCCCGCGCGCGGAAGCGGCGGCGGCCCGCGCCAGCCACGGCTCCAGGTCCGGGTGGCGCAGCAGCGTGGCGAGGCTCGTCATGCGGCCGTCGTCCAGGTAGTCGGCCAGTGCCCCGAGCAGCAGCGCCGGCCCGCTGGCGGCCGCCTCCGTCCCAAGCGCGGAGCGGACGGGCACCCCGGCGAGCGTGAGCGCCCGTTCGATGCTCGGCCCGAGCAGCGGGTCGCCCAGGCCGACCACCACCTCCTCCGCGGGATAGCCCCCGTCCAGCTCCGCGAGCGCGTCCAGCACGGCCGCGGCCTGGTCCCGGGGCCGCTCCACGATGCGGAGCGCGCCTTCCTCCAGGGGCAGCGGCTCCCGGCTCCAGAAGGAGGGGTCGAAGCAGCCCAGGTCGTCGAAGCCGGCGGCGTGCGACTCCGGAGCCTGGACCAGCACCGTCACGCGGTCGCCGCATGCCCGCAGCAGGCGCCGCTGGGTGTCGTTCAGGTCCGGCGCGCAGAAGAGAACCACCTGTCGCTCGGGAACCGGCGGCCCCTCGTCCAGCACCCGGCGCCGCGCCTCGTGCCGGTCGTCCCGACCCGCTTCGTCGAGGAGCCGCAGGTAGTCGTCGAAGAGCTCCGCCAGCACGTCCCACCGCGCGGCGTCGCAGTAGGCGCGCTCTCCGCTTCGGCAATACGCCGCCACCTTTGAGAAGCTCCACCCGGCCCCCGCCAGCTCCGAGTGGAGTCGGGCGCAGTCCCGCGCCACCCCGAGCCACGCCGGGAAGTCCCCCGGCTCCGGCGGATAGGGCAGTACCACGCGCAGCCGCTCCGGATTGGCGCGGAGCAGCGCCGCCCGCCACGCCAGCTCCGTCTCGAGTGCCCCGGCCTGCGCCCGCGCCGGTGGGCAGAGCTCCTCGAAGAGCCCGCCCGGCGTCACCATCCGCGGCGGAATCAACACCACCCCATGCCCGACCCGGCGCGCCAGGACGTCCAGGAGCCGCCGCTGCGCCCGCCCGCCCGGCACCACCAGCGTGATCCGGCCCAGGTCGCAGCACCCGCCGCGCGTATACCGCGCGATCAGGTACTCGGCGCCCGTCCACAGCCCCGGCCGCTCCCACCCGAGAAATACTCGCTCCGCCATGCCGAACCGCCCCGCTGCATCCCCACCGGCGCCCCCACCACCCGGCGCCAGATTGCTCCCTCAGCGATTATGGGCCGCTCCGCTTGACGGATCCACTACAAATGAGACAATCCCCCGTTTCCCAGCCCCAAAGACCCGCCGCCCTCCCCCAACGCCCTCCAAACCGCCAGCCGCCCCCAGGAGACCAACCCTATACCGCCCCGAGCCGCTCCCCGCCAGCGCTGCGGAATCAAATCCCCCAGCCGCCGCCAGGCGGCAAAACCCTGCGACCGCCCAAGCCGATCTCCACCAACAAAGCGGTCGTCCAACCCTCCAGCCGCCAAAGGCGGCAACTCCTCCAGCCGCCGCAGGCGGCAAAACCCTGTGACGCCCCCAGCGGGGGGCGTGGCTCGACGACGCTCCG
>CAYQDT010000365.1:0-5003 GCA_964416225.1 uncultured bacterium | reverse complement strand
GCAGGTCTTCGGTATGCACCGGGAAGGGGCGTTCGCGGAGCGGGTGAACGTTCCGGCGCATGTGGTCTACCCGATGCCGGACAACATGACGATGGTGCAGGGCGCGATGGTCGAGCCGCTCGGGAACGGGCTCCACGTGATCGACCTGGCACGGGGCAACAGCCTGGACACGGTGCTCGTCTGCGGCGCCGGGACCATCGGCCTCATGTGCCTCATCGCCGCGAAGGCCGCGGGCGCCCGCCGGACCGTGGTGACGGACACGAATGACGGGCGTCTCGAAGCGGCGCGCGGGATCGGCGCGGATCTGACCGTGAACGTTCGCGAGCAGAACCTCCAGTCGACGATCCTTGAATGGACGGACGGAACGGGCGTCGAGCTGGCGGTCGATGCGGTCGGCTCCGCGACGACGCGGATCGACGCGATCCATGCGGCCCGGCCGGGCGGCGACATTGTCTGGATCGGCCTGCACCACGACAAGATGGAGTTGAATAGCTTTGAGGTGGTGCTCCCCGAAAAGCGGGTCATGGGGAGCTATGCGGCGGCGGACAAAGATATCCGGCGCGGTATCCAGCTCTTCAGCGAGGGGAAGGTCCCCATGGAGGCCTGGACGCAGATCTTCCCGCTGGAAGAGGGCGCGGACGTCTTTCTTGATATGGTCCACCAGCGCCGGCCGATCATCAAGGCCGTGCTGCAGCCGTAGGCCGGATCGAGCCGCCCGATCCACACCCGAAGCCGCGGAGCCGGAGAGCCGGGCAATTGCCTGAAGGGGCGCTCCGTCCGCGGCGGTCCGACCATTTTGCGGTGACCGCAACCAGGAGCCACTCATGAAATTTGCCGCGCGCATGTCCCGGCTGGGAACGGAGAATGCCTTTACCGTGCTGGCGGAGGTGCAGCGCCTCACCGCAGCCGGCCGGGACATCGTGAGCCTCGGGATCGGGGACCCGGACTTTGATACTCCCAAAGCCGTGCGGGACGCGGCGAAGTGGGCGCTGGACGCGGGACGGACGCACTACGGCCCCTCCGCGGGCATTCCGACGCTCCGCAAGGCCGTGGCGGACTACCTGACGCGCTCTCGCGGGGTGGAGTTTACGCCGGATGAAATTGTCATCACTCCGGGCGGAAAGCCGGTGATCTTCAACACGATCATGGCGATCGCGGAAGCCGGCGACGAGGTGGTCTACCCGAACCCCGGGTTCCCGATCTACGAGTCGGTCATCGAGTTCGCGGGAGCGAAACCGGTCCCGATGCCGCTGGTCGAATCCCGGGAGTTTCGCGTGGATCTGGACCAGCTCCGGAGCGTGGTCTCGGACCGGACGCGGCTGATCATTCTCAACTCTCCGAACAACCCGACCGGCGGGGTGCTGAGCCGGGAGGACCTGGCCGCCATCGGCGAGCTGGCCGTGGAGCGGGACGCGTGGATCCTCTCCGACGAGATCTACAGCGAGTTCCTGTACGAGGGAGAGCACGCGAGTGTCACGCAGCTACCCGGGTTGAAGGAGCGGACGATCCTGCTGGACGGCTTCTCGAAGACCTTCGCGATGACCGGCTGGCGCATGGGCTACGGCGCGATGCCGGTCGCCATGGCGGAGAAGATCGCCCAGTTGAATACCAACTCGGTCTCCTGCACCGCCACCTTTGTGCAGGACGCCGGCGTGGAAGCCCTCACCGGTGCCTGGCCGGACGTCCGCGCGATGATCGGTGAGTTCAAAGCCCGCCGGGATCTCGCGGTGGCCGAGCTCAACTCCATACCCGGCATCCGGTGTGTGATGCCGCAGGGCGCATTCTACGCCTTTCCGAACGTCACGGGCGCATGCAAGATCCTCGGGCTCCGGAGCGCGGAGGAGTTCCAGCACACGATGCTGCACGACGGTGGGGTGGCCGTGCTGGCGCGGACCAACTTCGGGTGCCGCAACAGGGGAGAGGACCAGGATTACGTCCGCATCTCCTTCGCCACCTCCCGCGAGCTGCTGCGCGAGGGTCTTGCCCGGATGCGGGCGCTCATCGAGAGCCGGGTCTGACCGCGGCGAAGGGCACGGATGCTCCGGCGGCGCCTGGTTTGACGCTCGGCAGGGAGCTTGTTATAGTCTCCTGATTGGTTGCCGGCCGGACGGGCGTTTGCCGGCACCGATCGAGGACCCGCGTGGCGCAGGCAAGACAAACATTTCGAGCGATGGACGCCGGCATGGGGCTGCTGGAATGGACCGGCGAGATCTCGCTGCTGTTCGTTCGCACGCTCGGCTTCCTGCTCCGCGGCGCCGTGCTCGTCGGGGAGACGCTCCGCCAGATGTCGGTGGTGGGGGTCAGCTCCCTGCCGATCACGCTGGTGGTGACCGGGTGCTCCGGGATGGTCCTGGCGCTCCACACGGCGAATCAGTTGAAGCGTCTGGGCGCGGAAGGCTTCGTCGGCGGCCTCGTGGCCATTGCTAGCGCGCGGGAAGCGGCGCCGGTCCTCACGGCCATCGTGGTTGCGGCCCGGGTCGGCTCCGCGATCGCGGCGGAGGTCGGGTCGATGGTGGTGACCGAACAGGTCGACGCGCTCCGCTCGCTGGGGGTCAGTCCGGTCCGCTACCTCGTGGTGCCGCGCTTCGTCGCGGCGGTGCTCATGCTGCCGGTTCTCACCGTTTTCGGCGACCTAGCGAGCATGCTCGGGGGGATGTGGGTGGCGGGGGCCAGCGCGGCCGTCAATTACGGCACCTTCTTCTCCTCCGTCCGGACCATGTTGACCCCGGATGACCTCTTTCGCGGGCTGGTGAAGACCTTCGTGTTCGGGGCCATCATCGCCATCGTCGGCTGCAACCAGGGCCTGCGGACGCAGGGAGGCGCGGCCGGAGTCGGACGGAGCACCACCAGTGCGGTGGTCATCAGCATCGTGCTTGCCTATGTGGCGGACTACTTCCTTTCCGACTGGCTGTTCAGCGGGATGCCGGTGACGTACGGTTAAACCGGTCCGTCGCCCTCGGGCCGATTCGGCAGGGGCCGGTCCCGGTCCCCCGTGTGAGCGCACCCGGCGTTTCAGGACAACATCATCACCATGGGTCTTTCCGTTTGGGTGCGCGGGCTGGAGCTCGAGCTGGGCGGCCGGCAGGTGCTCCGCGGGGTGGACCTGGAGATCCCCGCCGGAGCGGTGGTGGCCATCATGGGCGTGTCCGGCAGCGGCAAGACCAGCCTGCTCCGCTGCCTGGCGGGTCTGCTGCGGCCGACCCGCGGGGAGATCCGGATCGGGGAGGTCGAGATCACCCGCCTGTCCGAGGCGGAGCTGAACGAGCACCGGCGCAGCATGGGAATGGTCTTCCAGTACGCGGCGCTGTTTGACTCTCAGACGGTCTTTGACAATGTCGTCTTCGGCCTTCGCTTCCACGGGCGGCGCAGCGAGCGGGAGCTGCGGGAGGTCGCGCGGGAGCAGCTCGCCGCGGTGGGGCTGGAGGGGAGCGAGGAGTTGCTCCCGGCGCAGCTCAGCGGCGGGATGCGGAAGCGGGTCGGGCTGGCGCGCGCACTGGCCGTCCACCCCGCAGTGGTCTTTTACGACGAGCCGACGAGCGGCCTGGACCCGGTGGTCTCCCGGGTGATCGACGATCTGATCGTGGACGTGCGGCGCAGACTGGGCGTCACCTCGGTGATCGTTTCGCATGACGTTCCGAGCGAGCTGCGGACCGCAGACCGGGCGGCGCTGCTCCATGAGGGACGGATCATTGCCTATGCCGCGCCCGAGGCGCTGCGGGCGAGCACCGACCCGGTGGTGCGTCAATTCATCGAGGGACGCGCCGACGGGCCGATCGAGATCGCTGGATGATGGGGTGCGAGCAGTCACGCGTCAGTGCCGCTTCCAGGCGTCACCGCGCGCTCCCGCTGTAGATGAGGATCCGCCCGATGTCTATGACCGACTCCGCCCGCGTGGGGCTCACCGTACTCACGGCCGCGGCCGTGCTCGGCGGCGGTTACTTCTGGCTGACCGGTTCCCTGCACGGACCGAACACCTACACGCAGAGGGTCGCCTTCGATAATGCGCAGGGCGTTCAGAAGGGCGCGCCGGTCCGCGTGCAGGGGGTGGATATGGGCCGCGTCGACGACATCAGCCTCGGCGCGGACCGGAAGCCGGTGCTGACGCTTCGGATCCGCGACGGAGCGGGGGGCTACCGGATCCGGCCGGAAGACGGGATCCGCATCGTCGGCAGCCTGGTCGGCTTTACGCAGCCATTCATTGAGATCACGCCCGGCGGACGAAAGTCGGCGGCGGTGATCCAGCCGGGCGGAACCCTGCCCGGCGAGAGCGGCGTGAGCCAGGACCAGATCCTGGCGCGATCGGACCAGCTCATCCGCAACCTGAACCAGCTCACGGGCCGCCTGAATGACATGACCGCCGGCTTCGCGCGGGTGGCGAAGGACGGGCGGATGGCCGAAGACCTGGCCCGGACCGTGCACAATTTCTCCATCGCCTCCGAGAACGGCGTGGCGCTCACCGAGAACATGCAGCGGATGACGGGGAAAGTCGACCGGCTGATCGACAGCTTCCATTCCACGGCCGGCGACCTGAACCGGACGCTCCGCAAGGCGGACACGCTGTTCGCCAGCCTCCGCGGCACGGCGGATGACTCTCGAGCCCTGGTGCGGGACTCCCGGGCCCTGGTGCAGGATACGCGCGGCGTGGTGCGGCAGAGCAGCGACCTGGTTCGGCATACGGACCAGGTGGTGCAGAATACGGGCGGGCTGGTGACGGAGGCGCATTCCTTCGTGAGCGAGAACCGGCAGAAGCTTCGGGAAGTGGTGAACAGTCTGGATTCGGCGCTCGCGCGCCTCGACAAGACCCTCGCGGAAGCTCAGGGCCTGGTCGGGGACAAGATGCTCCAGGGCAATCTGAAGTCCACCGCCGCCAACGTCCGGGACGCCACGGAGAACCTGAAGCAGATCACCACGGATGTCCGGGCGCTGACCGGCGATCCAAAGGTGCAGGAGGACCTCAATGTCACAGTCGCCAAACTTCGGGACGCCACGGAGCAGGCCGCCGA
>CAYQDT010000364.1:0-5011 GCA_964416225.1 uncultured bacterium | reverse complement strand
ACGCGCTCATCTCGCCCCGGCTGGAGCTGTTCTCCGCGGAGTCCACCCCCCTCGGCGGCGACAGCTACCGGGTGCGGCTGGTCGTCCACAACACCGGCTGGCTCCCCTCCTACGTCACCAAAAAGGCGCTCGAGCGGGGGGTGGTTCGGGGGGTCACGGCGGAGATCACCCTCCCGGAGGGGGCGGAGCTCCTCTCCGGGCTCCCGCGCCAGGAAGGGCCGCAACTGGAAGGCCGCGCGCACCAGCCCGTCAGCGCGCTCGGGTGGGCCGCGGACCCGACCAGCGACCGGGCGAAATTTGAGTGGGTCGTCCGGCTGGAGGGGCGGGGTACGGTGTGGTTGACCGCCCGCCATGACCGGGCCGGAGTGGTGCGCACCCAAGCAGAGATCACGAGCGATAACTAAGCAAATTCTTTTACATATATATGAACAATTTATCGGTCGTCATCTTTCAAAACTTCCGGTTTCCCGAAGGAACGAGCGGCGGCAGAACAGAGTCCATGGAACCAATCATCCCGGAACATGAGCTGGACTGCCTTCACCTCACGGTGGAGGACGCGGACGAGCTGGCCGCCGCGGGCGACTTTGCAGATGGCTGTGACCTGTTGCGCGGGGCGCAGTATCGCGCGGAGCTGATGCTGGAGGAGGGCCTGCCGTGGGCGCCCCTCCTCCTGGACCGCTATCGCTGGGAACTCGAGCAGTTCTACGGCCGTAACGGCTTCCCCACGGGCCGCTAGGCAGACGCCGCGGGGCCCGGCCCGGATCCATTGCGGGATCTCGCGAGAGCGCGTACCCGGTCTCCTGTACCGCGGCTCCGGCCATGCGGGTCCCGTGCGTCTCACGTTCGGAAAGCAGGCGCCCTGCGGCCGCGCGCGGATCCGCAGGAGGCGGCCGGCACCGCGGCAGCGCTTCGCAGTCGCACCCGGCGCTCGGCACGAATTCCCCGTCAAAACTGCGGGGAACACGTCGCACCCGGCCCACCCGCGAGTCGCCTCCCACGGTCCGCTGGTCGAAAGACCGTACCCCCTCTCCCTGCCCGCAGGCGCGGCCCCGGGGCGAAACCGTTGCCGGCCCGAACCCGCGCGTTTCCCAAAAACTGCTAACACTCCCGGGTCCGGCGGTATGGAACGGTTGAAGGGGCGGACCGCGGTCCGCTCCCGGAACAGGAGCTGGCCGTGACGGACGGAATCTGTGGTACGCAGCAGCCGCGAGCGGCCGGACGGGAGACGGACGAGGCCTTCGTGCGCGCACACTACCACGGCGTCTTTCGGTTCTTCGTCTGGCTGACTCGCAACCCGGACACGGCCGCCGACCTGACCCAGGAGACGTTCACGGCATTCTGGGAAGCGCGCACCCGTAGGGAGCTGCCCACCGGAGACCAGGCGCGTGCCTGGATCTACGCGATTGCCCGCAACCGCTGGCGAAAGCGGCTCCGGGACGCAGGGCCTCCCGCGCACGGTCTGGATGAAGCATTGGAAGTTGCGGACGGCGCCCCGGGTCCGGACGTGCGGCTGCTCCGGTCACTGGACTGGGAGCGGGTCTCCCGGGCGGTGGGCGACTTGCCCGCCGACTACCGCGAAGCGCTGGTCCTGCGGGTGTGGGGAGACCTCTCACACGGAGAGATTGCGGCGGCGCTGGATATCGGCGAGTCGCTGGCGCGGTGGCGGGTCCACCGGGCACGGGTGCTCCTGCGGGTTGTATTGGAGCGGGAGGAAGGGGCGTGATGGATTCCCGGAACGACTCGAGCAGGACGGACTGGGCGGTATTCGAGGAGCGGCTGCGAGCCATCGAAGAGCCGGCGCTGCCGGAGGGCTTGCTGGCGCGGTGCCTGGCGCCGGCGGAGTCGAGCCCCGCCCTCGGCGAAGAACGGCCACTGGTGCTGGTGGTCGACGATGAGCCGCACATCCGCCGGTTGATCCGGATTCACCTGGAGCGCATGGGCTGCGCGGTGGTGGAGGCCGCGGACGGAGAGGCTGCCCTTTCGCGGCTGCCCGCGCTCCATCCGGACCTGATCCTCCTGGACGTGATGATGCCCGGACCCAGTGGCTTCGAAGTCGTCGAGCGGATCAAGGCGGACCCCCGCACGGCCGCGGTCCCCGTCGTCATGCTCACGGCACGGGATGAATACGACGATATCCGCCGCGGCTGGAGTAAGGGAGCGGATTGCTATTTTTCCAAGCCGTTCAATCCGTGGGAGCTGTGCGAGACCGTCCGCCGGATGCTGGCAGTCCGGGGTACGCCGGATGAGCCGGCTCCGCTCCGCCCATGGCTGAAGTAGCGGCGGCACGTTCGAAATGCGGTCGATCGACGGAGGTGCGCGATGCAGCAATACGTACTGGTGGTGGATGACGAAGTGCATATCCGGCGGCTGATCGAGGTGAACCTGGCGCGGGCCGGTTATCGGATCGGCACGGCGGGCGACGGCGTGGAGGCGCTGGAGAAGATCCGGGCGGAGCGGCCGGATCTCGTGGTGCTGGATGTGATGATGCCGCGCATGGACGGCTTCGAGCTGCTCCGCCGGCTCAAGTCGGACCCGCAGCTGGAATCCGTCCCGGTGCTGATGCTCACCGCCAGGGCACAGGACGCGGATATCTTCCGCGGATGGTCCGGTGGAGCGGACGGCTACCTGACGAAGCCTTTCAACCCGTTCGACCTGGTCACCTGGGTCCGCCGCACCCTGGACGCGCAGCAGCGGCAGGCGGAGGACTCCGGCCGGATCTATCTGTAGTGCGTTGCGAGCCGGTCTCCCGGCAGCAGAGCTCCGCGCTCCGGCCGGGCACCCGAGGCCGGTTATTCGGACCCGCCGGGAACGAACTTCTGGAGGCGCTTGCCGTCCACTTCGGCGACGTATACGGCCCCTGCGCGATCGACCGTCAGCAGGTGGGGGGTGCGGAGGTGGCCCGGCTCCGGGCCCAGACCGCCCCATTGGGCCAGGCGGTGCCCCTTCAGATCCCAGATGCTGAGCTGATGCGTGCGTCCGTCCGCTAGAAACAGCCGCTCATCGGGCGTGAGGAAGAGGCCGTATGGGTGGCCGGTATCCCGCCATTGCGTGAGGAACTTCCCGTCCGCGGTGAAGACCTGCAGCCGCGCGTTCTCCCGGTCCGCCACGTAGACGCGTCCCCGCCGGTCCACCGCCACCGAGTGGGGCAGGTTGAACTCTCCCTCGCCGCTCCCCCGGCGACCCCACGCGCCGAGGAACGCTCCGTCCCGCGAGAATCGGACCACCCGGGAGTTGCCGTATCCGTCCGCCACGTAGACCTCCCCGCTCGGGGCAAACGCCACGTCGGCCGGCTTGTTGAAGTGCTTTGCGTCCTCTCCGGGCACGCCCTTCACGCCCAGGGTGAGGAGCACCTTGCCCTCCGGAGAGAGCTTGAGCACCCGGTGATCGCCATTGTCCGTCACCCAGACGTTGCCGTCCGGATCGACCCGGCACCCGTGGGGGTTCGTAAACATGCCGGAGCCCCAGGAGCGCAGGAACTTCCCCTCCGGGCTGAAGACCAGCATCGGGTGCGCGGTGCGCTGGAAGACGTAAATCTCACCGCCGGGGCCGATCGCCGCGGCGGACACGGCGCCGGTACCGTAGTCCGGCGCCCCCGGCTGCGGCCAGTTGGAGACCGGCCGGTAGGTGAGGGGCTGCGCGGCGGCCGCCAGCGACGCGATCAGCAGCGGCCCCGCCGCGGAAAACAGGTAGCGCATCGGATCCTCCTGGAACGTGGTTCTAGAAACCGTTCCGCGGCGGCCGCCCGCACACCTGTGATCGCTCCTCCCCTCCTGGGCCGCGCTCCCGGTGCGCCGCCCTACGCGCCTCCGCCCTGAACCTGCTCGAGCTGCTGCGCGATCGCGGCGTATCCTGCGCCGTTCGGATGGATGCCGTCCGGATAGCCGAGGCTGAGGATGTACGTCCATTCGCCCTCATGGCCGCGGAAGAGCCGGTCCAGGTCGACGAACGACTCCTGATGCGCCTGCGCCCCGGCGTCGAGGATCTGGTTCAGCCGCGGCACGTAGCGACTGAACAGCGGCGCGCGGCTGTCCGCGGGCAGCGCCGCGAGGGGGTTGTAGTACCCGAGCACGTAAACGTGCGCGGCCGGGACGGCTGCGTGGAGCTCCCGCAGGAGCCGCTCCTGGTCCGCGGCCAGCAGCCGCAGCACCGTGTCCATGGCGGCGTCTTGCTCCGCCTGCGTCTCCTGCAGAAACGACGGCGTCACGAGCGCGGTCAGATCATTCGCGCCCAGTTGCACGGTCACGGTGGTGACGACCCGGCGGGAGCTTCGCTCCCTCACCAGTGCCTGGCGCAGCAGCGTGAACTGCTTCTGGGTGGGCGGGTGCGTGTAGTTGCGGTTCAGGTATTCACCCAGCTTTCCACCCAGAAAGAAGCTGGTCGACGTCTCTCCCGGCACCGCCAGGTTGAGCACCCGTGGGCGCGGACCGCCGCCGCGCAGGCCGAGCCAGTCCGCGAACGACCGCACGTACCCGGCGTCTCCCACGGACGCGGGCGTGGTCTGCCCGGTGGTGTAGCCAAAAGCCACCGAGTCGCCGAGCGCCACGTAGGTCGTCCCACGCGGGGCGGGCGTGGGGCGAGCCCCCGCCGTACCGGCGGGGGCTCCCAGCATGAGCGCCGCGGCGAGGAGCGGAACGGGACGGAACGAAGCGGTTATCGGCATTCTGCATCTCCAGCCAGGGGGTCCCCGGCGCGGCGGCTCGACGGGCCTCTGCCCCGGATAGATAGGCGCGTCCCATCCGGCTCTCCTCCCGGCTTTGCAAGAGCTCTATCGCTCGCCCATCTTTCGCTTAAAACTCCCGGCCGAGCCACCCGGCGGGGAGTGGATAGAGTACCTTCACCTCGTCCGCGCCGCGCACCACCAACGATGCTGCGCGGCGCTCCTAAACCTCCGTTCACCTCATCCGGGAGTTATCCAGCGTTATCCGCAGTCCGCTCTCACCGAAGCCTCCGGCGTGGCTTCACCCTCATCGAGCTTCTGGTTGTCATCGCGATTATTGCAATACTTGCCGCA
>CAYQDT010000363.1:0-5014 GCA_964416225.1 uncultured bacterium | reverse complement strand
GGTGCGGAAAGCGTGAGCGCCGTCGCCCAGGCTCGGGAGGCGGGCATGAACGTGATTTCCGGCGGTCCCTGTTTACTGGTCGAGCTGGATCGTTGACGGCATCGGCCGGGCACGGCCGGGGCGGCGGCCGGCGTGCAGGGGCGAGCGGCGGCAAGCCAGGCGGAGCGGAAGGTGCGGAGCCGCGGGTCATGGCAGGCTGCCGCGGGAGGTGGCGCTAACCGGGTCCGAGCCCATGCTGAAAGGAAGCGGTTCGGGGAGCGGGTGCGGCACCGACGAGTAACTGCGGCTTCCCCGCGCCGCATCCGTCTCTCCCCCGCACCGCTTCCCCGCACCACCTTCCCCCTCCGCCCCCCTCGGTGCCCGTGGTGACTCCGCGGTGAGCATTCCGGCTACGGCTTCGCGATGAAGCCGTGCTCTCGATTAGCGGCGTCGAACCAGGAGCCGACGACCCAATTCCGGTCGCTGATCCCTGCGGCGGCCGTTCCGCGCGCGCCGGGCACGGCAATCGGTAGCGGGCCGTCCGGCCCGTACAGGTGGCTGGTGCGGTTGAAGAGGTTTCGGCCCACGATATTCCCGCGATTGTTGATCCCGAGAGCCTGGAACCCCGGCTCGGAGAGCTCGCTAAACTGGCCGTTGATCAGCAAGAAGCTGGTCGGTCGTCGGAACGGTTCGAATGGGAACTTCATTCCCACCACCGCACCGGACTCGCTAATGCCGAGCGCGGAAGTGAACCGGGCACCGGGATCGTCAATGAACTGGAACGCTCCGTCCACGAGGAGAAAGCCGCGGCTGAATCCGTCGACCCCCACGATGGCGTCGGAGTTGTTGATGTCGAAGGGGATTGCGGGCGGGTCCGACGGTGGATCAGGCAAATCGCGCCAATCACCGCCCGCCGATGTGCTGAAGCCGTGCTCGTTGAAGTTTTCGTCCAGGTAGAAGCCGACCACTCTTCCGCGACTATTGATCCCTGTCAACACCGTGCCGTGCACCGCAAGGGGGTGATCGAGGGTGGTCGGGTCTGCGCCGGCCTTCAGGAAGCCGTGTGCGTTGCCTGCGCCGTCGAAGTAGGTGCCCTCGATCACTCCGGCGTTGTTGATCTTATCCGGGCGCGTGGCAATGGCGCCGGAGATATCGAGCGTCGCGTACTGAAGCTGGAGCGGGGGCTCCGCTCCGGCCGAAAAGGCGAACAGGGTGCAAGCTAGACTGGTAATTCCGACGAATAGTGGTGAGCGTACCATCGTTACGGTTCCCCGCGGTCTCGCGCTGGGGCCGGGCGCCGGCCGCGCCCGCCGTGCAGCTGGTGGACCTTGAACCAGAAGATGTACGCGGCGGGGAAGCCCGTGCAGATTCCCGAGTCCGGACTCCGCGGGCGAAGGTGGGGGCGCGGTTGCGCGGGAGGCCGGTTCGCGGCCGAGTGGCGCGCACGGTCAGGGGACCAGGGCGAGCATGCATCAGCGCGGGCGGACCACCCGGACGCGGTGATTGTTGGTGTCCGCCACGTAGAGGTCCCCGGTGCGGCTCATCCAGCAGCCATGCGGGCGGTCGAGCCCGGCTGCCGTCGCCGCTCCTCCGTCGCCGTCCGTTCCGCGGTGGCCGCCCGCAACCGTGCGAATGGTGCCGTCGCGCGGATCGATCCGCCGGACGCAGTGGTTCTCCGTATCGACGACGTAGATGTTGCCGTCCGGCCCGGCGTGGATCCATTTCGGACCATCGAACGTGGCCCGCAGCGCCGGACCGCCGTCTCCGGAGTACCCTTTCGCGCCGGTACCGGCGACCGTCCGGATGATTCCGCTTCGGGCATCCACCTCGCGGATCCGGTTTCCTTCCCGCTCGCAGATCCACATGTTGCCCCGGGAATCGAAGGTGACGCCACGCGCTCCCTGGATGGACGCTTCGCTCGCCGGGCCGCCGTCTCCGGCAAAAGCCAGCCTTCCCGAGCCGCAGACGGTGCTGATGCGGCCGGTGCGCCGGTCTACCCGGCGGATGCGCTGGTCCCCGACATCCGCGATATAGAGGTTTCCACCGGCGTCGAAGTCAAAGGCATTCGGCTCGCGGAGCTGCGCCTGGTCGGCGGGCCCGCCGTCACCCGAATACCCCTTTCGGCCCGTGCCGGCATAGGTGCTGATCCGGTGCGTCCGCGCGTCGACGCGCCGGACCGCGGCATTGAGGCGGTCGACAATGAAGAGGTTTCCCTCGCGATCCGCAAGCACCCCGTACGGCTCGTTCAGCGTCGCCATGGTGGCGGGGCCGCCGTCTCCGGAGTACCCCTTCCGCCCGCAGCCGGCAACGGTGGTGATGGCGCCGGATCTCCGGTCGACCATGCGGATCGAGTGGTTATTTGTGTCGGCGATGTAGAGGCGCCCGAGCCGATCCTCGCTCACGTGGAATGGTTGATCGAGCCGAGCCGCCGCGGCCGGCCCGCCGTCACCGGAGTACCCGGGCATGCCCGTCCCCGCGGCGGTCCGGATCACGGCCGCCTGCTCCCCGAAAGCCGTGCCCGCCAGCGCGAGCATCAGCAGGGTGAAGATGGTTCCAAACCGCATCCGTCGCACTCCCGACCCGCCAATCTGCCGCCGGTCCCCGCCCGGCAAGTCCCAGTCTCACGCACGCTCGTGCAACATCCGCGGCGGGTGCGACAGGAGGAACCGCTCCACGGCGTCCGCCAGCGCCGCCCGCTCTCGCTCCGCTTCCGTCACCACCCACTCACCCCACCCGAACTCCCGGAGCTCCTCCACCCACTCGGACCGCAGCCACTGGAGGGCCTGGCGGGCGCAGGCGCGCCACCCTTCGATGTCCAGTTCGGCGCCCTTCGAGGTCAGCATCCGGATCCGCTCCTCGGGTGAGTCCGTGCGCGCGTTCATCCGGGGCATCTGGGTGTGGTGATGTGGCTCCACGGCGAAGCAGTCGATCCGGCCCAGGTCCAGCAGCGCGCCGGAGCGGCTGTCCAGGACGAAGCGGCAGACGGGCCCGCCGTTCTCCCCACCCCGCTGTTCGCCCGTCAGAAGAAGAATCCGGCCGAAGCTGCCGGCGAGCTGCTCGCCAAACATAGACCCCTCCCAATCACCCAATGCCCCCGCGCGGTATGGACGCCGCGGCTGACAGGAGGTTCACTCCCGCCCGGCGCGTGCCCTGCGCAAAGGTGCGGATCGCACCGGTGCGGAAGAAGAGAGGGATGCAACGCCTCTACCCGATCCTGCTTGCCGCCGGAGCGCTCCTGCTCGGAAGTGCCCTCGGCGGCCGGGCCGCGGAACCGGTTCCGGTGCGTGGCGCGCCATTCCCGGACGTTCCGCCGAGCCACTGGGCCTACCCTGCCGTGGAGGAGCTCCGCCAGCGCGGTATCATGCGCGGCTATCCCCCGGAGGCGGCAGCGACGGTGCCGAATGCCCGCCGTCGCGCGCCACACGCCGTCCGGCCGCAGCCGGTTCGCTCGCCCGTTCGTCGTCGCCGCAAGGAGCGGTAGCCGGCCGACCCCAGGAGAACCCTTTCCATGCCCGGCGGCTCCCTCATCCTCGCCCTGGATCAGGGCACCACTTCCTCCCGCGCCATGCTCGTGGACGAGCGGTGCGGCGTTCTGGCGATGGCCTCGCAGGAGCTGCCGCAGAGCTATCCGCAGCCGGGGTGGGTGGAGCAGGACCCGCGCCTGCTCGTCGCGACCATTCGCGAGGCCACCGAGCAGGCGCTCCGGCTCGCCGGCGCCCGGCCGGAAGACATCGCCGCGATCGGTATCACGAACCAGCGCGAGACCACCGTTCTCTGGCGCCGGCACGGCGCCGCCGTGCACCCGGCCATCGTCTGGCAGGATCGCCGAACGGCATCGCGGTGCGATCAGCTCCGCGCCGAAGGCCGCGCGGGGTGGATTCAGGAGAAGACCGGCCTGGTGCCGGACCCCTATTTCTCCGCGACCAAGCTGGAATGGCTCCTCGATCACGTGCCGGGCGTGCGGGATGAGGCCGAGCGGGGCGCGCTGCGGTTCGGTACGGTGGACAGCTGGCTGATCGACGCGCTGACCGAGGGCGCCGTGCACCGCTCGGACCGCACCAATGCCTCGCGGACGATGCTCTGGAACCTGCGCGGGGAGCGATGGGATCCGGAGTTACTGGAGCTGTTCGGGATTCCGGAGACGCTGCTCCCAGAGGTGCTGCCGTCGGCCGGATCCTTCGGCTCGGAGGCCACCCTCTCCCGCCGGGGCATTCCGATCACCGGGGTCGCCGGGGACCAGCAGGCGGCGCTGGCGGGTCAATCCGGGTGGAGCGCCGGCGTCGCGAAGAACACGTACGGCACCGGCTGTTTTTTGCTGCTCCACACCGGGCCGCAGGCGCCGCGCTCCGGAACAGGCCTGCTTACCACGGCTGCCTGCGGCTCCGGACCGGAGCCCGCGTATGCGGTGGAAGGCTCCGTCTTCGTGGCGGGGGCGGCTGTCCAGTGGCTGCGAGATGAGCTGGGACTGATTCGCACCGCGGCAGAGACGGAGTCGCTGGCCCGTTCCGTCCCGGACAGCGGCGGCGTCTACCTGGTCCCCGCCTTTACCGGCCTGGGTACGCCCTACTGGGATCCGCACGCGCGGGGGACGATTGTCGGCCTGACGCGCGGCACCTCGCGCGCGCACCTGGTGCGGGCGACACTGGAGGGGATCGCGCTGCAGGTGTGTGACGTGGTGCAGGCGATGGCGGAGACGGGCGCCCCGCCCGTCTGCCTGCGGGTAGACGGAGGCGCCTCCGCCAACGACTTCCTGATGCAGCTCCAGGCGGACCTGCTCGGCATTCCCGTGGAGCGGGCGGCCGTGACCGAGACCACCGCCCTGGGAGCGGCATTCCTCGCCGGGATCGGGGCCGGCCTCTGGAACGAGGCGGATGTCCGGGCGATGTGGCGTGCGGATCGCGTGTTCGAGCCGCGCATGTCCGCGGACCAGCGGGACAGCATCCTCATGGACTGGCGGCGCGCCGTGGAGCGCTCCCGCGACTGGGCGCGTTAGGCGCCGGGCGATCCGCGGGTAGGGTTCTCCATCGAGGGCCCC
>CAYQDT010000362.1:0-5057 GCA_964416225.1 uncultured bacterium | reverse complement strand
CTCCGGTCAAGGGCCCCAGTCCGGGAAGCCGATCAGTACCTGCTCCCCCTCCACCTTCACCGGATGCCGCTCCAGCTCCCAGCCGGCTGCGTCCGGACAAGCCCCGTCCTCCGCCCGGAAGCGGAGGCCGTGATAGACGCAGGTCACGCACTGACCGTCGAAGTGCTCCGCGAAGATCGGTGCTCCCGCGTGCGGGCAGGTGTTGTCGAAGGCGGTCCAGCCTTCCGGACGGTGGAAGATCAGGATCTCCTGACGGCCATGCTTCACCAGGATCGCCTTGCCTTCCGGCACGTCGGCGACGCGAGCAAGGGGCAGCCATTTGGTGGGTACGGCGGGGTTGGACATTGGTGCGGATTGGAGTGGGGAGCCGGCCCGGACCAGCGCGGGCAGGCGGCGGTTCGCAGCGGGCGCCCGGACCGGAGGTCCGGAGGCCGGTGGGGCTACTTCTGGTCGGAGCTGTGCCCGGGGAAGGCGCGGCTGGATGGATCGATGAAGGTCTTGGCGTGGTTCACTGCGATGGCGGCTTCACCGACGCCCGTGGCAATCAGCTTCAGCTTGCCGTCGTAGGTGACCACATCGCCGGCCGCGTAGATGCCCGGGAGGTTCGTCTCCATGCGGGTATTTACCCGGATGGCGTTCCCCTGCAGCTCCAGGCCCCAGTTCTTGATGGGCCCCAGGTCCGCATGGAAGCCCAGCGACAGGATGATCTCCGTCACCTGGAGCTCCCGGGTCTCCTGATTCCGGTTATCGAAAATGTGGACGCTCTCAATATGGTGCTCGCCGCGGATGTCGCCGACTTCCCAGAAGCAGTTCACCTCCACGCTGCTGCGGAGGAGCTGCTGCACGCTCTCCTCATGCGCGCGGAATTTATCCCGGCGATGCGCCAGCACCACCTTCCGGGCGATCGGCTCCAGGTGCAGCGCCCAATCCAGGGCGCTGTCGCCGCCGCCCACAATCAGGATGTCCTTGCCCTCGAAGTCCTCCAGGTGCTTCACGAAGTAGTGGAGGCCATGCCCCTCCCAGCGCTCCGTACCATCCAGCGGCAGGCGTCGCGGCGAGAAGCTTCCCGCTCCCGCCGTGATCACCACGGTGCGCGAGAGGTGCTCCGTGCCGCCCTCGCTCAGCAGAGACCATACGCCGTCTTCGCGGCGCCGGATCTCGACAATTTTCTGCCCCAGCACCACTTCGGCGCCATACTGGAGGCCCTGCTCCACCTGGTCCCGGACCAGGTCCTTGGCCTTCACCTTGGGAAAGCCCGGCATGTCGTAGATGTACTTTTCGGGATAGAGCGCCGTAAGCTGGCCCCCCAGCTCCTCCAGGCCGTCGATGATCTTGGTGGACATCTGCCGCATCCCGGCGTAGAACGCACCAAACAGGCCGGTTGGACCGCCCCCGATGATCGTCACGTCGACGACTTGATTCGCGCTCACCGATCTACCTCACTCGCCAGGCCGGCCCCGGAAGTCACGCACTCGGAGTCGGTCCGTTGTCGCCCGCACGTTCCACGATGCGCCGGGCAAGTCCTCCCCACGGCGGCCGGGGCCCCGCCCGCCGCAAGCCGGCGGTTGCGATCCCCGGCCACCCCGGGGACGGCGGCATGCCGGGCCGTTCGGGGTGCGCCGGATGGCCCCCTGGAACGGGGATCCGCTCGCGACCGGTCACCGGCGGCGCCGGCGGGCGGAGAGCATGGGGCGGAAAGCATGGGCCGGGTATCCCGAGGGTGGGATGCCCGCGGGACCGGCAAGGCGGCGGGCACGGAGCCCCGGAAGGCGCTTACCCCTGGCGCGCCTCGTTCCGCTTGAACTCCTCGGTCTGCTGATCCACCTTCTGATCCGCCTCGATCTCCAGGAAGCGGGTCTCCAGGAACTCCAGCACGTCCGAGAGCCGGAAGCGGCGCTGGTTGCCGCTGGTGCGGAAATGACGGAGCATCCCCTTATTGGTGTAGCGGCGGATCGTGGTGGGGCAAACGCCCAGGAGACGGGCCGTCTCCTCCAGGGTCAGGGGCGGATCCAGCAGCCGCTGGACCAGCTCTTCCCGCGTCTCCCGGAACGGAGCCTTGTAGCTGTTCTGAGCCACGTCGTGGCTGCGAATCTGCGAGAGCAGCTCCCGGTAGCGCGGCGCCATCGTCCCCGGAGCGCGGCCCTCCCCCGGCGACCCCTCTTCATCTTCCGGCAGGTCCGGGTCGGACGGCTCCTCCCGGTCCACGGAGAGGGGAGCCGGCCCGGGAGGCGGCTCCGCCGGGACCGCGGCCCGGTTCACGGACCGGGGCGCCACCGCCACGCTGCGAGACGGCACATCGCCCGCCGCGGCAGCGCCTGTTCCGGTCGCTGCCGCGGCGGCGACCGGCTGCGGTGCAAGCCGCGGGATGGCCACCTCGAAGGAAGGCGCGCGCAGCTCCGGAACGCTGAACCGTGGCGTCGGCGGCAGCTCATCGTCCACGGTGAGGTCCTGGAAGACGGGAGGCGCGGGCGGGGTGGGATCCAGGTAGGTCCCCGGCCGGACCGCAAGCGGTAGCTCCGGCAGCGCCTCAATCGCGACGGCGTCGGCGAGCGGTTCGCCCTCGTCCGTCGGCAGCCACGGGCGCCACTCCGGCTCCTGCGCCTCTTCCCCGTTGCTGCGAATCGGCCGGCTTACCTCGTCCAGGTAGCGGTACCAGTCTTTCAGGGGATCCATGGAACGAAGACCTCGAACGAAGATCTCTGAAAATGCGGAAGAACGGGGTGAATGCCGCGCCGCCGGTGCCGCACCGAGGCTCGGATGCTGCCACGCTCCGATGCTCCCACGCGGCACGTCCGGCTGGCGGCCGCTGCCGGGCCCGCTGCACCGGGAGTGACCGCACCGCCGGAACGCGGAAGGCGGACCCATCGGCTGACCCGGAAGTTATCGGAGCGGTCCCAGGGCTTCTCCACCACCCGAAAGTGGGGGATGACTGCCTAGATTTTCCGACCCGGGGCGGGCCACAGCACCAGACAAACCACACCCACCAGCGTCATGACCGTGGCGGCCGCGAGCAGGAGAGCGGTCCCGCCGCTGCGGCGCCGGCCCCAGCGGAGCGACTCCACCGCGAACGCGAGCAGGCCGAGACCGAGCAGCAGGTAGCCCATGAAGCCAAGATCGAAGAAAAGCCGCGCCCCCGGCGCCGCCAGCGCGACGGCCTCGTTGATCGATGCGGCGCCGGACCAGGCGCAGACGAAGGCGAGCATCCAGTTCGGGCCGGCTTCCGGATTCCGGAGCGCGGCCGCTTCCTCCGCTTCCAGCACGGCTGCCGAGGCCTCGACCCGGTCCGGGACGGAGGGGCGAGCCGACAGGCCGGCGGGCTGCGGCGCCGGACTGTCGGTCACCGCTGGGCCTTCTCCATTGGCGGCGCGGACTGCTGCCGGATCGTAAGAAATAGGACGCACCTCCGGGAGCGGGACTTCCGCGGGAAATCCCTCGGCCGGGAGTGGGTGCACACGCGGCGGCGCCGGCTGCGACTCCGGATGGCTAATGGGTTCCTGATCCAACACACTCTCCCAGCATCATCACGGGACGGTGCTCAAACCGGGTGAGAAACACCACGGGCCGGCAGTCCGGCCTCCCTTGTTTTAGCACCGCGCGCAGTTGTTGACGTAATATCTCCGGCTTCACGGCGGCGCCGCGGGTCTTCAAAACCACGTCGCTCGCCCCAAGCGCCCGCAGGCGCGCCGCAAGCCGCTTCCCGCTGAACGGCTCCGCCTCCCCGACGCGGTAGACCGTCGCGAAAGGGGTCGCCGGACGCCGGTCGTGCGAGAGGTACGCCAGGTGCAGGTCCACGCCCCACGCGCCCAGCCGCTCCGCGAGGTTCCCCACAAGCCCGGCCCGAACCACCGCCCCGTCCGGCTCCAGCAGCCACTCTCCCGGGGCCCGGATCTCGCGCAGCGGCTCCGGCTCCCCGGCCAGCACCTGACCCGCGGGCAGCAGCGTGGCCCGCCGGGACGCTGCGGGCTCTCCCCCCTCCCGGGACAGCTCCCCCAGCCAGAGCGCCAGCTCCCGGCACTCCCCGTGGACGGAGAGAAACTCCCGCTGGTGGGCCACGCCGCCCAGCAGCGCGTCCAGCTCCGCGTGGTCCGCTGCGGGCGAGAGCTTCACTCCGAGCCCCTTGATCCGGCTACGAAGGGAGAGAATCTCCTCCAGCGTGGGCGACATCTCGTCCAGGCGCCGGGTGCGCCGCCCGCCCTCGCGGCGCCCCGGGTCCACCCATGCGCGGCGCATGGATGGCGCGTCGCGCGGCAGCTCGCCCGCGCGCACCTCGACGCGCGCGGCCCGTCCCAGCGTTTCGGCGTTTGCGCGCACCAGGGCCCGGGCGAGCGCATCCCGGTCCACCGCCACCACGCGCGTGTGCTCCGCCAGGGCCAGCGCATCACCCCCCAACCCCGCGCAGAAGTCGCCCACTTCGGCCGCGCCGTCCGCCTCCCGGGCAAACCGCGCGGCTCGGTACCGCGCGATCACGTCGCCGGAAGCCTGCTCCAGCAGGGAGGGCGAAAACCACATCTCCGCCGCCCGCGCGAACTTGGCCGCGGCCCGCGCTCGCAGCCGGACCTGCTCCACCGCCGCCGCCGCCAGCTCCAGCCGCGCCCCGCCCCGCAGCTTTTCCGCGGCGAACGGATCCTCCCGGTACGCCGCGGCGCGCCGGAGCAGCTCCAGGCCCGCTGCAGAGCGCAGCTCGTCCAGCAGCTCCGGCGTCAGCAATCCCGCTCCCTCGCGCTCCACGATCGAACCACCCCCGTTCCCAGCCCCGGCGCCGGCTCCTTCCCCACCCCCGCCCTTCCCCAGCCCCGCCTGTAACAACGTGCCGCCGCGCTCGCCGGTTCCGCGGCGCCGGCGCAACATCGCCGCTCAGCCGGACGAAGACGGACAGCGGCGAACATGGAGGCCTCTTGAGGCTACTAACCAGGTGAGCCTGCGCCGCTGGACGGGATGGTGCCGGACGAAGTCGCACCCCGGATGGCCGGACGGGACGAGGGGTTGGCGGGAGCGGAGGGAGTGGAGGGTACGGCGGAGGTCAGCAGTGGAACCAGGCGCACGGCGGCGAGGCCGAG
>CAYQDT010000361.1:2695-5068 GCA_964416225.1 uncultured bacterium | reverse complement strand
GATCTTCCGGTCTTCTTCCGTCAGCTCATGCCGGAGGAAGAGGTCCGGGCGGTGGCGGAGCGTCCGCCAGAGAGCCTGCTCGCGGCGCCACCGCTCCACCGCGCCATGGTC
This sequence comes from uncultured bacterium, assembly GCA_964416225.1. Lineage (GTDB taxonomy): Bacteria > Armatimonadota > SYMT01 > SYMT01 > SYMT01 > CAYQDT01. Next base: position 4,957 of record CAYQDT010000361.1, on the reverse strand, counting down.
GCCGGAGAGGAGCACGTCCGGCACGCGCCAGCCGCGGAATTCCGCGGGGCGCGTGTAGTGCGGATATTCCAGGAGGTGCTCCTCGAACGTCTCGCTGGAGGACGATTCCTCTTTGCCGAGGACCCCGGGCACGAGCCGGGCAACCGCGTCGATCACCACCAGTGCCGCGAGCTCTCCTCCGGTGAGGACGTAGTCGCCGATCGAGAGCTCGTCCGTCACGAGGTGCCGGTGGACCCGCTCGTCGATCCCTTCGTAGCGTCCGCAAAGGAGCACCAGACGCTGCTCGCGGGCCAGCTCTTCCGCCACCTGCTGCGTGAAACGGCGTCCGAGGGGAGTGAACAAGACCACCCGGTCCGGCGGCGGGGCCTCCGCGGCCAGCGCTTCCACCGCCGCGAAAAGCGGCTCCGGCTTCATCACCATGCCGGGTCCGCCCCCGTAGGGAGCATCGTCGACCTGCCGGTGGCGGTCCGTGCTGAAGGGGCGGATATCGATGGCCCGAACCCGAAGCAGGCCGCCTTCCTGCGCCCGATGGAGGATGCTGTGCTCCAGCGGGGAGCGCAGCATTTCGGGAAAGAGCGTCAGGACGTCGATCTGCATGGGGGGCGCGGGACGGTGACCCTCCGGCGCGGCTCCGCGGCGAGACGGGGCCGCGGATCACCCGGCGGTCCGGATCAGGCGTTCGCCTTGCGCGCCGCCAGCGCCGCCAGGAGGGCCTTCACGCCGTCCGCCGCGGCGAACGGGAGCGCTCCGCGCATCAGCCCGAAGGTGAGGGCCGCCGCGAGGCTTCCGGAGCGCGGGACCTCCGGCCAGTGAACCAGGTAGGCGCCGAGGCCCAGCCACAGCGCACCGAGCGCCAGGATCAGCAGAGACGCAGCCCAGACGCCGGCCAGCAGCCCGCCGAACGAGCGCGTGCGGGTTCCCCACCATCCGGCAACAGCGGCCGCCAGCGGGAAGGCGAGGAGGTAACCGCCGGTTGGGCCGAGGAGCGTGAGCGCGCCCGCCTTCCCCCCGGCGAAGACCGGGGCGCCCAGGAAGCCGATGCAGAGATACAGCAGCTGGCTCATTAAGCCCAGGCGCGGCCCCAGCAGCAGGCCGGAGAGCAGGACGAGGAACACCTGCCCCGTCACGGGCACCGGCTGCGTGGGCAGGCTGATCTGCGCGCTCACCGCCGTCAGGGCGCCGAAGAGGAGGATCAGCATGGCATCCCGCGCCGCCGGAGAGGTCTGGAGGAGGCGGACTGCGGGAACGGTCTCGTGGGTTTGCTGCATCATCTTTCTCATCCCTCTCCGACACGCGGATGCTCCGGCGCGTCGGAGAGGCAGTCATCCGGCGCGGCCGGGCGCGGAGGCGCTCACCGCCCCTGCGCGCGCCGTCCGCTGCGGAATCAGCACTCGATACCGGGGACCGGGAACCGGCCGCTGGTGGTCAGCTCCGTCACTTCGGCCCGGACCCGGGTTACCACTTCCGGTCGGACCACCGTCTCGCCTTCCATGGCGTCGGCGAGCTCCCCGATCCACCGGGCGATCTCGTTCATCTCCGCTTCCTTCATGCCACGCGTGGTGACGGCCGGGGTGCCGATGCGGATGCCGCCCGGCTTGAGCGGCGGAAGCGTGTCGTTCGGAACGGAGTTCGCGTTCGCTTCGATGTTCGCGTCGTAGAGGACTTTCGCGAAGCGCCAGCCGGGGATGTTTTTCCCCCGCATCATATCGATGAGAATCAGGTGGTTGTCCGTTCCACCCGTGACGAGGTGGAACCCCCGCGCCTTCAATCCCTCGGCGAGCGTCTTGGCGTTGCGCACGATCTGCTGCGCATACGCCGTGTACTCCGGACGCGCCGCTTCGTCCAGCGCCACCGCGAGCGCGGCGACCTGGTTCTCGTGGGGTCCACCCTGGATGCCGGGGATGATCGCCCGGTCGATCCGGCCGGGGACCCGGTTGACCCGCTTCCTGGCCTCTTCCTCGGTCATCCCCTTCAGCGGCTGATCCTTGCAGAGGATCATTCCGCCGCGCGGCCCGCGGAGCATCTTATGGGTGGTGGAGGTGACCACATCCGCATGCGGAACGGGGTCCGGATGCACCTTTCCAATGATCAGCCCGTTGATGTGCGCGATGTCCGCCACGAAATACGCGTCGACCTCCCGGGCGATCGCTCCAAGCGCCTCGAAGTCCCAGACCCGCGGGTAGGCGGTACCGCCCGCGATGATCATCTTCGGGCGGATCTCGCGGGCCTGCGCGCGGATCTGGTCGTAATCCAGCCAGCCGT
>CAYQDT010000361.1:0-2685 GCA_964416225.1 uncultured bacterium | reverse complement strand
CCGCATTGCCCGTATAGGGATGGCTCTCGTAGTAAACGCTCGAGAAGTTGAGCTTCGCGCCGTGCGTCAGGTGGCCGCCGGAGGGGAGGGCGAGGCCCATCACGCGATCGCCCGGCTGGAGCAGGGCGAAATAGGCCGCCAGGTTGGCCGGCGAGCCGGAGTAGGGCTGGACGTTCGCATGCTCGGCCCCGAACAGCTTCTTGGCCCGGTCGATCGTCAGCGCCTCGAGCTGGTCGATGAACTCCTGCCCTTCGTAGTAGCGGCGACCCGGATACCCTTCGGAGTACTTATTCGAGAACGCGGTACTGAGGGTCTCCAGCACCGCGGCTGAAGCATAGTTCTCCGACGGGATGAGGCGGATCTGCTCCACCTGCTTCCGTGCCTCGTGGAGCGCCAGCTCGTAGACCGTCGGATCGGCTTTGCGGAGAAATTCGAAATCAAAAACCATTCGTTACTCCAGGAGGGATGAAGTCGGCCGGAGAGCTCCAGCGCGGTCGGACACGGCGCCTGCCGGCGCCCCGGGCCCGTGTCCCGCGGCTACCCGGACGGCACGGCGGAAGAGGCGCGCCAGATCTCCGGGACGGCGCTCCCGGGCCGTCGTGGCGGCGTCTACCGGCCGGGGCTCTCCGCAATCACGCCGCGGAAGGCGTCCAGAGCCGAGGCCACTTCGTTATATCCTATGTGCCGATGCGTCACCAGACGCACGGTATCCGGCGTGAGCTGGCTCACCAGCACTCCCCGGTCCCGGACCGCACGCACGACCACCTGGCACGCCGGCGCACCGCCCCTCATCCGGCACATGACGATGTTCGTCTGCACCGCGCCGGGATCCACCTCCAGACCCGGCAGCTCCGCGAGGCCCTCGGCCAGCGCCCGTGCCGCGGCATGGTCCTCGGTCAGCCGATCCACCATGCTCCGGAGCGAGACCAGCGCCGCGGCCGCCAGCACCCCGGCCTGCCGCATCCCGCCGCCCACGACTCTCCGCGCCCGCTTGGCCCGCTCGATGAACTCCCGGCTGCCGCAGAGCATCGATCCGACCGGCGCGGAGAGACCCTTGGAGAAGCAGAACTGGACGGAATCGGCATAGCGGGCAATCTCGCGGGCGGGAACGCCCTGTGCCACCGCGGCATTGAAGATGCGCGCCCCGTCCAGGTGCACCGGCACGCCCGCTTCCTGTGCCGCCGCATAGATGCCCGCCAGACTCTCCAGCGGATAGACGGTGCCGCCTCCATAGTTGTGGGTGTCTTCGACACAGACCAGCCCGGTGCGGGCGCGGTAGTACGGCACGTTCGTGTGGATGTTGGCGCGGACGTCGTCCGGGTCCAGGAGGCCCCGGCGGCTGTCCAATACCCGCGGCAGCACGCCGCTGAACCAGGCCATCCCGCCCATCTCGAAGGCGATGATGTGCGCGTTCCGCTCGATCACCACTTCTTCACCGGGCTGGGTGTGGCAGTTGACGGCCAGCAGGTTCCCCATGGTCCCGGTCGGAACGAAAAGCCCCGCTTCCTTCCCGAGCCGCGCGGCCGACTCCGCCTGGAGCAGGTTGACGGTGGGGTCCTCGCCATAGACGTCATCTCCCACCTCGGCGCCGGCCATGGCCGCCCGCATCTCCTCCGTGGGGTGGGTAACGGTATCGCTGCGGAGGTCGATCAGGTCCCTGTGCATCGCGTCTCTCCCGGCGGCAGCCGGCCGTCGGCTGCTGCCGGTCCATTATCTCACGGACCGGCGACCTTCCTGCTACGCTGGTCGAACCGGAGCCAGGAGCCGCTCAACCGGCCGGGTCACCGACCGGCGCATACGGAGCAGGCGAAGAATTAAGCGCATTTTCAGACGCTCGACATTTTGATTACGAGCGGACGGAGGATTCTCTACAGTTATGTAGGACTGCTATACACCAAAAACCGGGGATGCGGCACCCCGGGGAAGAACCAACGGCACGGCACCCAGGAGTCCCCATGCTTTGTCGAACCAACTCGCCGGAACGCAAGCCAACCAGGCCCGAGAGCGACGGTCCCGCGCTGCCGGAGGTGCGGCCGACCGAAACGCTGCGGTACCCGGACCGCGACGCGCTCTACCAGGAACTGCAGCCACTCGTCCGGCGGCTGATCCGCCAGTACGGGACGAGCACTGATCTCCGGCAGGATCTTATCTCCGAGATCTACTGCCGGTTCTGCGGTCTGCTTGCCGCCTATGAGCCCGACAGCGGCATCCCCGTCCGCCCGTATCTGATTCGCACGCTCCCGCCGGCTATCTACAGCTATATGCGGAGCCAGTGGCGCCACCAGTCTCGGGAAGTCGCCCTGGTCCCGGACCTGGAGGACGGAGCGCTCCTGCGGGAGCCGGATCCGACGCCGAAGTGGGACCACACCCTCTGGGTGGAGACCGCGGCCCAACATCTACCGGCGGCCATCGCCAGGCTCCCCGAACGGCAGCGCCACGTCCTCGTGGCGCGCTACTACGAGTCCCGCACCTTCGACGAGATCGCGACCGCGCTCGAGATCCGGCCCGCCACGGCCCGCTCCTTGCTGAGACATGCGATCGCCCAGCTTCGCCGTCGGATGTCGATGGTCGAGGACCCGGCGCTCCTGGATCCGCAGTGTCCGCCGCGTGAGGAATGAGCCCGGCGCCCTCCGCCGCGCATCGCGGGCGTGCCCCGGCGAGCGTCGCTCGGGGAGCCAGAAAAAC
>CAYQDT010000360.1:0-5075 GCA_964416225.1 uncultured bacterium | reverse complement strand
GGCGCCGGACGCCGGCTGCCCGGCGCGAGACCTGGCCCGGACCACGTCCGGGTCGTGCGGCTGGTAGAGCGACGCCAGGCAGCGGCGCAGGTACCAGCGTGCGTTCCAGCTCACGATGGCGATGGAGACGTCCGGCGCCGACTGGCTCATGGGTGAGATGGCAGGGATCGGAGAGATGAAGAGCCGGAGTTGCGATCACCGCGGAGCGAGGCCGCGGGAGCGCTGCCGGGATGCGGGGACGGGCCGTGCGGCCGCCCTGTGGACTCTTCTACGTAAACGCGTCCAATCTCTGCGTCTCCGCGCTCATTTAGACTTCGACCTCATCCGGGATGATGCTCTCCGGACGCCGGACCCCGCGGCGGCGCGCGCGCGGCCGGATCTCCTCGAGCTTCCAGAAGACCTCTTCCAGGTTGTGGAACTGGGTGACCCCCTCGTCTTCCGGAAGCGCCACGTCGCTCACCACCCAGAGCGGAACGCTGTGCTCCAGGCGGGCCTGGCGCGTCAGCGCGGCGACCAGGCCGACGGCGGCGGGCGTGTCGCCGGCGTCTCGGAGGTCCATCACCACCAGGAGCGGCCGCTCCTCAATCAGCTTCAGCACGGTGGCCGCGAGGCGGCGGACGGCGCGGCTATGCATCTTACCGCTGCACTGGACCACCGGCAGGCCCATCGGGCGCCCCACCCGCTGCCGGTAGGGCTGGGTTTCCACCGGGCGGGGCACGTCCAGGTCCAGGTCCAGTTGGCCGAGGGTGGGGAACTCGCCGCTCTTGAGGTGCTCCTCCCACCGGGCCCGCTTGGCCACCTGGACGGCCCGGCCGATGCCGCTGATCGCGATCTCGTCCATCGGGCGGAGCTCCGCGTATTCCCGGAGCACGTGCGGAATCAGGAACCGGCCGGTCGTCTCGTCGACGGGGCATTCCACGGCGGCCGAGAGATAGTAGCCGCGGAACAGCACGCTGTGCTCGTACCGCTCCACCAGCGATTCCCACTGCGGCGCCGAGAGCGCCAGCAGGCACTGTCCCGGAGCGCGCGTCAGGACAAATGGAGTCCCTAGCTGGCTACGGAACTGGGCGGGCATCACCACCCGGCCTTTGCGGTCCATCCCGTAGATGTAGGTTCCCGACAACAAGCTCTTACCCCCCACTCCTCGCGCCGGCGGCCGGCCGCGAGGCAACCGGAAGCCGGCGAGCGCGCCGCCCATCAGCGGGCTCACGCACGGTTTGCTGCCGGGTCACCGGCGGGCACACGAGTTATGTCGGTCGATCCCTCGTCCTGCAGAGAGTCGCCGATTCTCCTCGAGCCCGGGTGGAAGAACGGCGCGTCCCGGTGACCCGAGTGGTGTCATTTACGGGCAGCCGGCTGTCTTCATTCTACCGAAAGGCAGCCTGCCATTTAGGGGAAACGCCGGGCCGGCGCCGCTCCGCGTGCCTGGCAAGTCGGGATCGGCCGGGCGGGGAGCCCCCGGTCAGGCAGGAGCGGCGGATTCCGCGGGTGGGTCCCGGATTCAGCGGCGCCGCCCGCGCCGGCCTGGCGGGCGGATGCCGGCGTGCGCCGGATTCAGCGATCGGCGCCGCCGTAGGCTTCATCCAGCACTTCGATAGTGTGCTTGACGGGGATCGGCTTCTGTCGGGCGCGGATGCCGGCCTCGATCCAGGCGTGACACCCGGGGTTTCCGGTGACCACCACCTCCGGCTCGACCGCGAGGATGTTGTCGACCTTCTTTTCCTGGAACTGGGCGGCCAGCTCCGGCTGAAGGAAGTTGTAGATCCCGGCGCTGCCGCAGCACCAGTCCGGATCCCGGAACTCCACCAGCTCCAGACCGGGAACCGCCTGCAGGAGCCGGCGCGGCTCCGAGCGGATCTTCTGCCCATGGGCCAGGTGGCATGCGTCGTGGTAGGTTACGCGCTTGCGATACTCCCGGGTGGGCGGCACGAGCCCCAGCTCCAGCAGGTACTCGCTGACGTCCTTCGCCTTCGCCACCATCGCCTCGCCGCGCTCCCGCCATTCCGGGTCGTCGTGGAACAGCTCGCCGTACTCCTTGATGGAGGAGCCGCAGCCGGCGCTGTTGATCACCAGGGCGTCGAAGCCCCCCTTCTCGTGGGCCTGGATGAACGCCCGGGCCCGCTGCCGCGCCTCATCCAGAAAGCCGTTGTGCATGTGCAGCGCGCCGCAGCAGCCGGCACTCGGCGGGACCACCACCTCACACCCGTTCTCGGCCAGAACACGGATGGTGGCGCGGTTGACCCGCTGGAACAGCACCTGCATCACGCAGCCGGCCAGCACCGCTACCCGCGCGCGACGGACGCCCTTCGCCGGGGTCAGCTCCGGCAGCACGCCCACCGTGAGCCCGGCGTCCGGGGGGACCGGCATATTCGGCGCCTTCGGGCCGAACAGGAACCGGTTGACGACGCCCACCGGTCCACCGCCGTCGCCGAACACGCCCTGCATCAGCTTCGCCCCGAACATTAGCGGAGCCAGCTTCGCCGGCTGGGTCAGGAGCTCCAGCAGCACCTTGCGGGCGCGTTTCTCGCCGGCCGTACGGGGGTGGGTCCGCTCGATCTCATCGCGCACCACCGAGAGCAGCTCCCCATAGTGCACCGCGGAGGGGCACGCCGTCTCGCACGCGCGGCACCCGAGACAGGAGTCGAGGTGCCGGACCACGTCGGCATCCAGCTCGATCCGCCCCTCGGCGAGACCGCGCATCAGGTAGATCCGGCCGCGCGGCGAGTCTCCCTCGGTTCCCAGGAGATCGTACGTGGGGCAGACGGAGAGGCAGATCCCGCAGTGGACGCAGTCCAGCAGCTTTTCGGAGTCCAGACCGGGAATGACGGGCAGCGGCTTGGTATCAGACATAGGTTGCGGTGGCGCGGGGAGGGCGGTGGGAGGTCTCCCGGGGAGAATACGCGGATCCGGTGCTGGAGAAATCCCGCGGCACGGGTCATGATACTCCTGCGGCGCCCGCCGCGTCATGCGCGGGAACGCCGGAGCGGCTCCGCCCGCCGCTCGCGGTGCAGGACGGATCGAGAGGGAGGCGATGTATCTTACGGCGGCCGAGATCGAGGACCTGGAGCGGCGCTTTGGGCGGCCCGCGACCGCGGCGGCGGCGGCGCGGTTCAATGAGCGGGAGTTCGAACTCCTGGAGTACTGCGCCCGGAAGGAGCGCGCGCACGACGTGACGCTGCTGATCCGGGATGCCGGGCCGCGTTTTGCCGTGATTCGCAAGCCAAGCTACCCGCCGGAGGTCTTTCGCCCGCCGAGCGGGGGCGTGGAGCCGGGGGAAGCGTTCACCGCCGGGGCGGCCCGCGAGGCGTATGAGGAAACCGGCCTGGAGATCCGGCTGGAGCGGTATCTGCTCCGAATCGAAGCCCGCTTTACCTGCGGCGGGGCGCTGGCGCCGTGGACCACGCACGTGTTCCTGGCGGAGCGGACCGGCGGCGAGCTGCGCCCGGTCGACACGCGGGAAATCGCGGAAGCGCGCTGGGCCACGCTCGATGAGCTGTGCGGCGTCTACCGCGCGGCGATGCTGCGGGTCGGAACCGCGGGGATGCGGTACCGCGTGGAGCTGCAGGACGCCGCCCTTCGCGTTCTCGGCCTCGCGAAGCCGCCGGCCCTCCCGGAGCCGGTGCTGCGACGGGTCGCCGTGGATAATTGCACTGGGTAACTGTGTAAAGTTCCCTAACACCTTTCCGGGGACGGAGCGACACTAGGATCAGCAGGGCGGTTCCTGCTTCCCCGGTGCGGCCGCGGAGGGTCGTACCGGGTAGTTTTTCTTTTGGGCCGGCGACTCGGGGTCGAGCCGGGAACCGCGGCACGGAACGCAGGCGCCGCGGCGCGACATGGCGGCCCGGCGCGGCCGGTAGAACAGGCCCCCGCCCGCCCCCGCCCGGTCCCGCTCCGTCTCACGGGACGCTTTCCAGCGTCGCCGCCGCCGGTTCCAGGCCCTCGGAGGCGGCGCGGAGGGTGATGGGGCCCGCCTGGCCCGCCCGCCCGCGGAGGATCTCCAGGACCCGGCCGTTGAACGCGCGCCGCTGCGCGGATCGGAACGGCTCCAGGCTTGTCGCGTCGCCGTTGTCCGTCGCCGCGATCTCCGCCGGCCCGGAGAGCTCGAACCGCACGCGGCTTGCGGCGCGGGGGGCGAGCCGCCCGTCCCGCCCCCGCCCGGTCCCGCTCCGTCTCACGGGACGCTTTCCAGCGTCGCCGCCGCCGGTTCCAGGCCCTCGGAGGCGGCGCGGAGGGTGATGGGGCCCGCCGTCCGCTGCCGCGGTGCGGCTCGTGCGGGCGTTCGCGACCCCCTGACGGCGTCCTTCCGCCCCTGGATCTCGCGGCCGGAAGGGGCCGCCTCCGGGCGCGCGGGCCAGCCGCGGGGGATAAAGGGGTGGCGCTCCGGTACCTGAAAGCGCCCCTGGGGAACCCTACCCATGCCTGCTCCGGATCCGCGCCGCATCCTCTTCATCGGCAACAGCTATACCCAGCGCAACGACCTGCCCGGCCTCCTCGCGCAGCTTGCGGCCGCCGGGCAGCCGGCCCGCATGTTGGAGACGGAGCGGGAAATCGCCAACGGGGCCAGCCTGCGCCGGCACTGGAACGGGGGAGCGGCGGCCGACCGGATCCGGGCCCGGCCGTGGGACCTGGTGGTGCTGCAGGAGCAGAGCACGCTGCCCGTCAAGAGCCGGCAGCGGTACTACGAGAACGTGCGGCTCTTCGCGGAGCTGGCGCGCTCCCTGGACCGCCGGATCGCGCTGTACCTCACCTGGGCCCGCCGGGAGGCGCCGGAAACTCAGGACGTGCTGGACGAGGCGGCGGCCGAGATCGCGCGGGAGACGGGGGCGCTCGTGGTGCCGGTGGGAGCTGCCTGGCGCCGGGTCCGCGAGACCCGCGGTGCGCCCGAGTTGTTCGACCGGGACGGCAGCCACCCGACAGCCGCGGGCTCCTACCTGGCCGCCTGTGTCTTCTATGCCGCGCTGTTCGGGCAGAGCCCGGCCGGGCTCCCCGCCCCGGCGGCGCTGGGCCTGGCTCCCGCGGCCGTGGAGCTGCTCCAGCGCGCCGCGGCGGCTGCGGGGTGAGAGCGGGAAGTCGCT
>CAYQDT010000359.1:0-5075 GCA_964416225.1 uncultured bacterium | reverse complement strand
TGGGTGGAGAGCAGCATGGAAACCTGGTGTCGGTGGGCTTCGACCTGTACTGCCAGATGATCGAAGAGGCCGTGAAGGAGCTGCGCGGCGAGGAGGTGGAAGAGGTGCTGCTGCCTGCGGTGACCCTGCCGCTCAACGCCTACCTTCCGCCCGAATACATCCCGACCGAAGGCCTGCGGATCGCCTTTTACAAGAAGCTTGCCGCCTGCCGGCAGCCGGAGGATCTTGACCGCGTTCAGGCCGAGCTGGAAGATCGCTTCGGCGACCCGCCGAAGGTAGTCTGGAACATGCTCTCGATCATGCGGCTCCGGATCGAGTGCGTGCCGGCCGGGATCGCCCGCATCGAGACGGACAAGGGAAGTGTGGTGCTGTGGATGGCCCGCCGTGTGGAGCGGGAGGAGCAGCGGGAGCTGCTGCGCCACAACCGGCGCTTACAGTTCATGACCGATCGGGTCATCATGTATTTCGATGGAGAGACGCCGCTCCGGCCGGTGGAGAACATGGCGAAGCTGCTCCAAAAGAACGGCGGCAAGCGCGCCGCCGCAGCGGTACAGCGGCAGCTCACCGCGGCCGAAGCAGTAGCCGGGGCGAAATGATTTCAAGCGGAGGGCAAATGTCGGACACGGAACCGAAGCAGTTGACGTGCGATACCTGCGGGCGGCCGACGCCCGTCGTGAGCCGGGTGGTGGTGGATGCGGGCTATAACCGGGCCAACGCCCGACCGCTGTACAACTGCCCGGAGTGTTACGAAAAGAAGCTGAAGGAGCGCGCTGCGGCGGCAGCCGACGCCGCCGAGCCTCCATCCCGGCCATGACGGCCCGCCACAACCAGGCCATCATCCGGCTGCTCACACCGGCGGTCCGCGGTCTGTTCCGGGCTTGCGGCGGCATCCGAGCGTCCGGCTGCGAGAACCTGCCGGCCGGCGGGGGCGCGATCCTGGCGCCAAATCATCGCAGTTGGGCCGACCCGCCCGCGGTGTTTCTTACCGCCGGGCGGCCCTGCTGGTTCATGGCCAATGATTTCCTGTTCCGGATCCCCATCCTCGGCAGCCTGATCCCGGAGTTCGGAGCCTTTCCGGTCAAGCGCGGGACCGTCGACCGGGACACGCTGCGGACCGCCCAGGAGTACTTGCAGGAGGGCCACCTCCTCTGCATCTTCCCGGAGGGCGGAACAACGGTCACCGGCACTCTCTACCACCCGCTGGAGGGCGGCGTCGCCCTCCTCGCGATGCGGAACCACGTCCCGATCATTCCGGTGGGGATCACGGGCTCGGACGGGGTGCTGAACGCGAAGCCCCCCTACCTGCATCGTTATCGGGGCGGCGTGTCGGTGACCTATGGGAAGCCGCTGGTTCCGGACGAGCTGTTCCCGGATCTCCCGCGCCGGGAGCGGATGGACGCCATCACGGAGCTGCTCTGGGACCGGATCGCGGAGCTGCTGCCGCCGGACTATCTGCCGGCGGAGAAGCCGGGGCGGGAGCCTGCCGGGACGGGAGACAGCTCCGGCTGAGCCGGCCGCGGTCCCGGTCGGCAGGCGAGCACCGTTAGGCCACTTCTTCGCCGATCACGCGGACTTCCGTCTCCAGCGCCACGTCGAAGTGACTCCGGACCTGCTCCCGAACGTGCTCGATCAGGCCCAGGACGTCCTCCGCCGTGGCGTCGCCGCGATTCACGATGAAACCCGCGTGCTTCTCGGAGACCTGCGCGCCTCCCACCCGGTGGCCCATGAGCCCGAGCTGCTGAACCATCGGACCGACAAACTTTCCGGGAGGACGCTTGAACACGGAGCCGGCGCTCGGAAACTCAAGCGGCTGCTTGGATTCGCGGAGGTACTGGTTGTACGACATCCGTGCGAGAACCCGCTCGGGGTCCTCCGGGCGAAGCTCCATTTCCAGCTCCGCGACGATCCACCGCTTCGCCTGCAGGATGCTCCGGCGATATCCGAACTGCAGCTCCGCGGCCGTCAGCGTTCGGAGGTCCCCGCTTTCATCCACCACGGTGACCCGGGTCACCACGTCCTTCATCTCGCCGCCGTAGGCGCCGGCATTCATCATGACGCCGCCGCCGATGGTCCCGGGAATGCCGACGGCAAACTCCAGCCCCGCCAGTCCCTGGAGCGCCGCGCCGCGTGAGACCTGGGCAAGCAGCGCGCCGGACTGTGCCTTCCCGCGGGTTTGGCTGAACTCGACCTGCGCCAGGTTCTCCGCGATTTTCAGCACAATCCCGCGAAGCCCGCCGTCCCGGACCAGCAGGTTGCTGCCGTTTCCGATGACAGTGAGCGGAGCCCGCGTCTCCCGGACGATCCGCACGATCTGTCGTAGATCCTCGACGGAGCGCGGCATGAGAAGGATGTCCGCCGGGCCGCCGATGCGGAAGCTTGTGTGATGGGACATCGGCTCGTGGTCGCGGATCTCGGTTGCCGGCAGTTCGCCATGCAGCCGCTCCCGAACCGCATGCAGCAGGCCGTCGCCGATCTCCTGCTCCTGCTCCGCGATCATCGGTAATCCTCTCCGGGTTTCACTACACGATCATAGTCGGCCCGCGGGGCGCTTCCGCCCACGGCGGCGCGGCACCCGCTGGAGGTTTCCCCGCCGCACCGCCCGTCAATCGCCGCGGTCGTCCCGTCTTCCAAGCAGGCGCTCCAGCGCGGCCACCCGGCGGAGGAGGTCCGGCAACCGCCCGAGCGCGGCCTGGATCCGGACCTCCTCGCGATGGGGCCTGGGTGGGTTCCCGGATATCTTCTGGCCGGCTGGAACGTCCCCCCAGACGCCTCCCTTGGCGGCAACCTGCACGCCATCGCCGAGCTGCACGTGGTCCTTCACCCCGACCTGCCCGGCCAGCACCACGCCGTTCCCCAGGGTGGAGCTTCCCGCAATCCCAACCTGAGCCACAATCAGGCAGTGCTGTCCGGTGCGGACGTTGTGACCGATCTGCACCAGGTTGTCGATCTTGGTGCCGCTGCCGATCACCGTTTCGCCCGTCGTAGCGCGGTCGATGGTGGTGTTGGCGCCGACTTCCACATCGTCGCCGAGTCGCACCCGCCCGATCTGGGGGATCTTGTAGTGACCGGATCCGGACCACTCATACCCATAGCCGTCCGCTCCGATTGCGGCTCCCGCGTGGATCCGCACCCGGCTGCCCAGAATTGTGCCCCGGTAGAGCACGGAATGCGGGTGGACCACGGAGTCCGCACCGATCTCGACGTCGTCGCCGATGACGGCGTGCGGATGCACGACCACCCGCGCGCCGACGCGCACGCGCCGGCCCAGGACTGCGTATGGGCCGATGCTTGCGTCGGCGGCGATCTCCGAGCCATCGCCGACCACCGCTGTCCGGTGCACTCCCGCATGCGGTCGCTCGTCCGGGGAGAAGACTTCCAAACAGCGCGCAAAGGCCATCCGCACATGGGCGACCCGAATGCACGGCTTGGAGAACCGGACCGGACCCGGCGCGGCGAGGACGGCCGCCGCCGCGCTCGCTTCGGCGGCCTGCGCGTAGCGCTCGTTCTCCACCCGCACGAGGCTCCCGGCGCGCGCGTCGTCCAGCCCCGTGACGCTTGTGATCAGCGTGTTGGGATCTCCCTCCACGCTGCCGCCCACGCGCTCCGCCAGTTCCCGGAGGGTGACGCTCCGTATCGATTCGCCCATCAACGTACCCCCCATTCTCTCCCGCCGAGCTCCCGGCGGACGATCCCCAGCAGCTCCCTGGTCCGATCGGGAGCGCATCCCGGCACGAACTGCACCGCGTATCCCCGCTCCATTCCCGCCCGCACGGCAGCGGCCTTCACATCCTCCAGCATCGCGCGGTAGAGGGACCGTGCCGCGGCGGAAGCGGCGCGCGGACTCCCGGATGGCGGAGGCGGACCGCCGGCGCCCTTCCGTCCGGGCTCCGGACGGCCCACCAGCCGGGCTATCTCCGCCCGAACCGCCGCCACCTCCGGATCCGGCGCGCCCTCGATGGGAGGCGTCTCCGCCGGGATCGGCGCCGGAAGCCGAATCTGGGCCGCTGCTTGCCGTTCTTCCCGCTCCCGGAGCTCCAACGCCCGCCGCGCCCGTGCCCGCTCTCGGTCTCGCTCGACCTGTGCTTCGCGGAGGCGGCGCTCCGGGACCGGCACGACCGTCCGCCGAGGGAGCTCGAGAGCTTGCTTGAGGCGGTCGACCTGTGCCGCGCGCAGTTCCTGCAGTTCCGCCTGCACCGCGGCGTACAGCTCTCGCCGCCGGCGGAGCTGTGCCGAGCTGTAGAAGAACCGGTCTTCCGGTCGCTCTCGGAGACCGGCAAGGTGCTCCGTCAGCCGCTTCTCCCGCTCCGCCTGCTCGCTGCCGCGGCGCAGGTCTTCGGACGGGTCCCTCACCTCCGCCGGTTGACGCAGCTCGGCATATTCCTTGCGCAGCCGCCGGAGCGTGGCTTCATACGCCTCTTCCGCGCGGTCAGGCTCGGCGAGGCGGCGAACCGTACCCTCCTCCGTCAGCTCCGCGTTCGTGCGGCGAGTGTCGATCCCCAGATAGGGAGGCGGCGCGGATGCGGGCGGGCGTGGCGCTGGAAGCCGGGCCTCCGGCGGCGCGTCGAACGCGGTCCCGGCCGCGTCGGCGGTCTCCCCAGTGCGGCGCGGGGTCCGGTGGGCCTCCACGAGGGAGCGGTACTCGCGAATGGCGGGGTGCAGCGGAACGATCCGGGATAGGTCTACGTACGCAGGCGTCGGTTCTTTCGGGCGTGCTGGACCGCCCACCTGGCCGGGCCGGCAGCCCATGAACGTACCGCAAAGCAAGAAAGCGGCGGAGCCACTCACCCACCTCCGCCAGCCGGAATGGCGGGCAGGGGTGCCGGAGTGACTTCGCCGCTGAAACACGTCTCTCTGCGGAAAACGGCCGAAACTACTTCGCGCCGAGCTTCTTGAGCACATCCGGCGTCAGGTCGTCACCGCCGTAGAGGATCACCTGGCGGTCAACCACCATGGTGAGGCTCTTCGTCTTCGCCACCTGCTCGACGTACTTGAGGACCTGGTTCTGCATCCCCTCCAGGAGCTCCGTCTCGAGCTTCTTCAGCTCTTCGGTGCGCTTCTCCTGCTCATCCTGAAGC
>CAYQDT010000358.1:0-5079 GCA_964416225.1 uncultured bacterium | reverse complement strand
ACGTGCCGAACTTCTCCTCGAACACTGTCACTGTGATCGACACTGCGTCCAATCTCGTCACGAACACGATCGCCGTCCAGGGCAATCCTGCCGGGGTGGTGTTCTCGCCCGACGGGCTGACCGCGTACGTCACGAACACGGGATCCGGCACGGTGTCGGTGATCGACACCAGTACGGGTGCGACCAGAGGCACTCTTACCGTTGGACAACGGCCGGTCGGCGCGGTTCTCACTCCGGACGGAGCGCAGTTGTATGTCGCGAACTACAGCTCGCGAACGGTCTCCATCATCGATACGGCCAGCCTGGTGGTAACGGGAAGCATTGCCACGGCCAGTAGCCCCGACCAACTCGCTATCACGCCCGACGGTACCCGCGTGTACGTGACCGAGGAGCTCGCCAATCAACTGGAGGTGCTCGACACGGGCACAGAAACGGTGATCGGAACCATCGCCACCGGGGCGTTCCCCATCGGCATCGCGATCACCCCTTTTTGAGGTGAGGAGCGGTCTCGCACGCACCGCCTCATGCCTGTCAGGTCTCGTGCGGGACCGCCCATTCACGCCCGAAGCCCGTGTCGGTACGGAGGCGTCCCGCACGGCTCCGGACGGCGATGCGTGTTGTGAACCGTTCGCCAGCATTTGTGGAGCAATGCGACTTTGGTCCCGGCACCTGGCGAGCGAGCAGCGCATCCAAAGCGGCTGCTGCAATTCTAGCGGGGGGTAGAATGGGGCAGGCACGGCGGACGGCCGCGAGACCTGCCGGATGAACCGCCACGCGCGCGGGAGCGGTGAGAAATGATCGCGCGCGGGGCGAGGTCCTAGCGCCGCGCGGTGGGTCGCAGCTTCTTGGCGCGCTTCGCGGACACTGAGCCGGTCGGAGTCGGGTTTTCCGTCTCCGGTGCGCGCTTGCGGCCCTGTTCTTCCGCCACCCCGAGCAGCAGCAGGCCGATCACCAGGGGCAGGGCCCCGACGGCGGCCAGCGCCGGCATCCATCCGGGAATGAGCCAATGAGCCAGGATCAGCGCGACGCCGCATGCGGCGAGCAGCAGCCCTGTGATCGCGAGCCGGGGATTGGATTTCATTTCACTGGTGCTTTAGATGTCGGGGTGGGTCGGATCTCGGTGCGCTTCAGGTCCTGGGTTTGCCTTGAGCGGGCGCTCCCTTCCCTATCTCGGGACGTAGCGCACGTCTGCACGGTTCGCCCGGGATGCGCGGGGCCGCCTGCCCGGTACGCTGGATGGAACAGTGTAGACGCGCGCAGCCCCGAATGAGCCCGAATAGCCGGATGCTGCCGGGCCCACGCCGGCGGAATGGAGGCGTCCTCTCCCACTCAGTCGAAGCGGACGCGCGGAAGGTTGGGCGGTGACCGCGCCGGTACTACGGGGTGAACTTCTACACCCGCTTCGCGCTTGCGTCGGCCTCGTAGATCGCCCGGAAACAGTCCACGGCGACCATATGGGCTTCGTAGATCCGGCCCTTCTGCCGGCCATGCCTGTTGAACCGGCCGAGCGGCTTGCCGTCCAGGGTGTAGATGTAGAGACCGAAGAGCCCCCCGACGTACAGGGTCTGGTCCGGTGTGCGGTAAAGGCTGTGCGGGTGGCCCGGCACGGCCCACATCCCGATGCAGCGGCCGCTTCCGGTAAAGAGCTGCACCCGCCGGTTCTCGCGGTCCGCAACCAGCACGCGGCACCGCGCGTCCGCCGCTGTGCTGTGCTATGCGGCAGCCGGAACTGGCCCGGTTCGCGGCCGTCCAAACCCAATACGCCGATGATGTTGCTCTGCGGATCGATCCGGAGCGGGTGCGGGTCTTTCAGGAGCCCTACGCCCCAGGTCCGGAGGAAGCGGCCCTGGGAGTTGAAGACCGCCACCGGGTGCGCGGTGCCCAGGCAGACGTGGACGGTGTCGCTGGAGTCGACGGCCACTCCGGTGACGTCCGCCCCGGCCCAATCCGGCACCCCCTGCCCGTAATTCCCGGGCCAGTTGGGCACCCACTGATCGGCGAGGGGCACCTGCGCGGCCGAGGCTAAGGGGCGAGCAGCGCGAGGATTCCCCAGGCCACCATGGCCGGCGGCGGGGAACGGCGGGCTGTCCCGTCCTGAGCAGGCATTGGAGGACCTCCCTGGATGACGCGCACTCTCCTTTCCGCGTCATACCTTTGGACGGCAAGCTCAAACCGGCTCGATCGACGGCCCGAGACGGGGCGCCTCGCTTCCGGATCGGCTAGCTGACCGCGGGAGCGAGCACCTGAACCGTCTTGCGGGACGCATCCATCCGGATCGAGATGCCGAGCGGGAGCGTGACCGGACTCTCGTCATGACCGTGCGGCCACCCGGTGACCATCGGCTTGCCAAGTGGGCCGAGCAGGTCGCGGTATACCTGCTCAACGGGGAGAAACGAGGCGCGCTCTTCATCCGTTGCCGCGTACGGCGTGTTCCCAATCAGAAAGCCGCGCACGCCGTCCAGCTTGCCGGCGAGGCGGAGCTGGGCGAGGTACCGCTCGATACGTGCGGGGCTTTCGTTCACGTCTTCGAAGCAGAAGATCGAGCCGTCCAGGTCCACTTCGTACGGGGTCCCCAGCGTGGCGACCACCAGCGAGAGGGTTCCACCCACGCACCGGCCCTCGGCACAGCCGGAAACCAGCGTGACCGCGTCTCCGCAGCGCGGGTCTTCGAGCAGGCCCGCGGCCATCGGCTCGCAGAGCATGCGCCAGAGGATCGTCTGGCACTCCACGCTCGGTTCGGCGGAGAAGTCGGATCCGACCATCGGGCCGAGAAAGGAAGGCAGCCCGCTTCGCTGCAGCAGCGCAAGCTGCAGGACGGTGATGTCGCTGTAGCCCACGAACGGCTTCGGGTGCGCCGCAATCAGGTCCCAGTCCAGGTGGCACAGGAGGCGGATCGCGCCGCTCCCCCCTCGTGAGCAGAAGATAGCGTCCACGTCGTTCCGCCGGAACATCGCATGCAGATCATCCGCACGCTGCTCGTCCCGGCCCGCCAGGTGACCGTAGCGGCACAGCGCGTGTTCCCCGACCACCGTCCGAAAGCCCAGCGCGTGGAGTGCCTCTCGCCCACGCTCCAGCGAGCCCGGTGGGACGGGACTGGCGGGTGTGACGATGCCGATCGTTCCACCGCGCGGCAGGGAGGGCGGTAGATGAAGGCGGGTGCGGGGGGCGAAGGCAGTGAGCGACAATGGGTTCTACTCCGTGGCGGAGCCTGCGCAACCGCTCGCGCACTACAGGCTCGCATCATCATAGTCGGAGCCGCGTGCAAATCTCCACAGGTCCCCACCGGCGGCACCGAACGGGTGGCCGGTGGGCCGGGCGCCGGGTGGACAGCGGCCGTCGCTCGCGAGCGCGCAATGCGCCGGGCCGGTACGATACGGCGATGGAGCGGGTGCCGACTGGCGTCGCTGCGGCTGCGATCCGGCGTATCCCGCGCCCAGCCCGTGGTTCTCCCGGAGAGCGCCGGCGCTCAGTCGGCGTGCCGCCTTCCGCCCCTGCGCTTCGCGCCGGCCTGAGCCGGCTCCGACGCGCCGACGGACTGCCGCCGTGCGGGCGGGACGGGACGGGCGAAGGCGCCGGCGGCGGCGGCCGGTGGAGGCGCCTGCGGCGGGATCTCTGCCGTCGTCGGGACGGCGAAGCCACGCTCCGGCAGCGTCCCCCACTGCTCCGGCCAGACCGTGCGGTCCGGGGCGCTCACCTCCAGCGGCGGACGCGCCGGGCTACTCTGGAGCGCACTGCGAGCGCGGGTGGTGCCGCGGAGCTGCTCTTCAAGGGCGCCGGGAAGCCTGCTCGCCGTGCTGCCCTGCGCTGGCGCGCGCGCCTCTTCTTTCCGGGCGGCGAGCGGTCCGGAAGGGCCGGCGGGCGCCGCGAGGGCCGGTCGCGCCCCGAGGCCGCCCCCGAGGCCGCCTCCAACGCTCCCTCCCCCCGATGCGGCCGCATTACCCGCGAATCCTCCCGCCCCGGCCGCCGATCCCGCCAGGCTGGGCGTCTGGCGGGGGAACTGCGCCCCCACGGAGGTCGGATTGCTCGCCTTTGCGCGGGAGACCGGGCCCGGCGCGGCCTGGTTCCGCGGAGCGTTTTCGACTCCGGAGCCGACCGCACCGGCTGCTGCCCCGACAGGGAGTGGGAGATCCCGTCGAGCGGGAGCCGGCGTGAGGAGGAGGTGATTCTCAACCGGCAGCACCTGGAGACCGGTTTGCCGCGCCACCGCTTCGAGCGCTCGCCAGAGCGGGACGCCCGCTTCCCGCACAGTGACGGACCGCAGTGCGACCTGCGGATCCACGTCGACTCGCACGTCCGCCTTGCTGGACAGTTCCTCGGCCACCTGGCGGACGGAAGCCGCCGGCGCCTGAACGTCCACGGTCCGCTGGAGCGCGGTCAACACCACCGGAGAGACCCGGAGCTCCGGCGGGTCCGGCTGCCGTCCCGGCTCTCCGGACGCGCGGTACTGATAGTCCTCACGCCGATCTTCCGAAGTGACCCGTGCCGTGGGTGGCCCGACACGGATGCCTTGAAGGATCTCCCGGCGATTGGGAGCGGGCGTACCGGCGGGCGCGCGCACCCCCGCCGGCATCTTTCGCTGCGCATCGGCGGGAGTGCGCTCGATTTCGGCCTCAAGCACGGGGCCCGGGCCGGGCTGGTCGAGCAGATCCGGCGAGGGCGGTGCGGCGGCGATCCTCATCGGGGGCGCCTCCGGCCGCGCGTGTTCGCGCTTCACCGCAACCCGCTGCTGGAGCGCCGGGCGCTCGCGCGCCGGCGGCACCGCCACGCGCGGCGTAGCGGTGTCCCAGCGTCCCGAGGCAATCTCCGCATGGGAGTGGGAGACCGGTGGCACGCGAGGGCGCCCGGCTTCTCCTCGGGAGGCCTGCGGTGCGGTGACGGAGACGCGGACCGGGAGCGGGGCGACGTGCACGGCAATGATCCAGGCGGCCGCCACGCCGGCCGCCATCGAGCCGGCGGGCCAGATCCAGAACCATGGCGCCCGGCGCGACCGCTCCGTCGCTGTTTCCGCGGTCATCCGGCGCCGGAACTCCGGCAGGAGATCGGTGGTAGCGGCCACGGGACGCGGCATACGAAGCGCCG
>CAYQDT010000357.1:0-5079 GCA_964416225.1 uncultured bacterium | reverse complement strand
GGGTGGGGAGGAGCGCTGTCGAGCCACGCCCCCCGCTGGGGGCGTCACAGCTTTTTGCCGCCTGGCGGCGGCTGGGGTATTGAGTTCTACTTTGTTCGTGGCGAGCGGCTGGGGGACATGGGCCCTCCGGTCGCGGGGTGGGTTTGTGTGGGGTTGGAACCGGTTAGCGGAGGATCTGCAGCGTGGGGCGGGCTGCTTGGAGCGCTCGCACGGCTTCTTCGTCCAGCCCGTGGGGCGGCAGCGTTAGCTTTCGGAGGCGGCCGGCGCGTGCCAGCGCCGCCAGGTCTGCCGGCGTGAGGCGGGCTTCGGAGAGGTTCAGCTCCTCCAGCTCCGGCAGCGCGGCGATGCGGCGGATGGTCGCCTCGGAAACCGCGCTGAGGTAGAGGCGCAGGACCCGGAGGTGCTGGAGCCGGCCCAGGTATTCGTCCTCCCGGGCACCGGGCTGGAGATCGTGGAGGTCCAGTTCGCGGAGGGCGGGCAATTCCGGCAGGACGGCCAGCGCGGCGCCGGTGGCGCTCCGGCTGCCGAGCTGGAGCCGCGCCAGGTGGACCAGTCCGCGGAGGTGCGCGGCGCCCGCGTCCGTAAAGCGGGTGTGGACGATCTCCAGCCGCTCCAGGCTCTTCAACCGGCCGATCTCCGCCAGCCCCGCGTCATTCACCGGCGTGGAGTGACAGTTCAGGTTGACCAGGTGCGTCGCCCCGCGGAGGTAGCGGCAGCCCTCCCCGGTCACCCGGGTCGAGGCGAGGCCCAGCACCCGCAGCCGGGTCAGACCGCGGAGATGGATCAGGTACGGGTCCGTCACCGGAGCCAGCGTCAGGTTGAGCGACTCCAGCTTCGTCAGCCGCGCGACGTACCGGAGGCCGGGCCCCTCCACGTGCGTGTTCTCCAGGTTCAGCACGCGCAGATCGGCGGCGTCCCGCAGGTGCTCCAGCCAGTCGTCCATGATCCGGTCGTTCAGCCGGTACTTCGGGTCGTGCGCGCTCACGCCCTGGTAAAAGCTCAGCTCCGTCAGGCGGGCGAAGAGGTCCATGGGCCCGTCTCCCACCAGCTCCCGCAGCCAGGCCGGGCCGCCGGGCTCGGTCCGGATGGCGCCGCCGGAGGCGCGTGCCTCCGCCTCCAGGCGGACGTTCCGCGCGTGGCGGCCCGCCGCTTGCTCCAGCTCCCGGCGCAGCCCCAGCACCCGCCGGCGAAGAGCCGGGTCAGAGATCGTTCGGGCCGCGTCCCGCCAGCCGAGCCGCCCGGAGCCGGCGTCCGCCCCGTCCGCTCCGGTGCCGGCGGCCAGCGACAGCACCTGCCGGAGGGCACGGACGTCCGCGGCGCCGGCGGGCGGGCCCTCCCCCACGTCCGCCCGCGCGGCGGAGCCTCCCCATGCGAGGAGCAGGCCGGCGCACGCCGCGGTGACGGCCCCCAGCCGCCGGCTCCGGGCAGGGTGATGCATGATCGACTCTCCTCTCGCCGCGGTACGCGGGCGGGCGTGGGGGCATGGGCCCGGGAGGAAGATTCGACCACGGCGCGCGTCCCGCCTTCCGGCGAGCTTCGGGGTGAAGAAAAGGCGCGGCGGGACCGCCTGCCCAGTGCGAGAGCCCGGCGTGGAGCCGCAAGTCCCTCACACTCGAGGAGAGCTCGCTCACACCCACTTCCGCCCGGCGGGGAGGGACCGGCGCCCGGCCCCGTCGCCGCGTGAGCGCCGGGGCCCCGAACGGCACCGGGGAGGCACACGGCGCGCCTCCCCGGTGCGTGACCGACCACCGGTACCCGCTAGGCGATCAGGTGCAGAATGGTGTCTGCAATCTGCGTGAGGCGGGTGGCGATGGCGTTGAGGCTGGCTTGCGTATCCAGCAGGTGGGCAAGGTTGCAGATCAGGTTGCCCAGCAGGTTCCCCGCGCCCGGAACGGCGGTGATGTCCACGGTGACCGGCCCGTTGGCGCAGTTATCCAGGTGGACCACCAGGCCGAGCAGGTTCAGATTCACGGGACCCAGGGCCAGGTGGAGCACCGGGCAGCTGGCGCCCGCGAAGGCGGCCGACGAGGTGATCGGGCCGAGGGCCGCGTTCAGCAGGTTCGTCAGACCGCTGGTGAGGTTCGCGAGCTGCGCCGAAGTCAGCCCGCTCAGCACCGTGGCCAGCGAAGCGCCGTTCAGGGCGTTCGCCAGGGAGAACAGCAGGTTCCCCAGGAGGTTCCCGGGACCCTGCTGGGCGGTGACCGCCAGGCAAATCGGGCTGGTGGCGACGGTGAGCCCCAGCAGGTTCAGGTTGATGGGCCCGAGCTGCAGATTCAGGATCTGCGTGGTGGCGTTGACGACGGCACCCGGGGTGACCGTCAGCGGCGCCGTAAAGGGGGTGTTGCCGAGCGTCCCCGCCGCGACCAGCCCGCCGACGGTGTTCGTGACGCCGGTGATCTGCAGCGGAAGGATGTTGAACGGCGCCACCGGCTGCGGCGCCGCGGCGACCCGCGATACACCCAAAATGCCGGACGCGCCGGCCAGCAGCGACAGAGCTGCATATCGGTTAAATCCACGTCGGTCCATGCAAATGCCTCCTCGGCACTCAACAGCGGCACCCTGCGGATCACGATGAGTGACCGCGGGCACGCACAAACTTCCTCGCGTTCCGAGCTTCGGCCAGCCGTTCACGGGCGTGCTCCCACGGTCTTTCTGCCGCGAGCGGATGTTCTGACGCCCATCCTGGGGTCCCCAGAGAGATGGAAAAGTAAACCTCAAGATAGTTAACCCTACAGTTGGCAGGGGTGCGGTTGCCGGTGTGGTGCCTGCCGGTTTGTGAGGGCGGACGGCATGCCGCTTGCCGGGCGAGGCGCAGGACCCCGACCGGGCGTTTGGATTCCCGGCGAGCCGGGAAATTCCGAGCACCAGGAGCGGCGCGGGGCGCGCCGGGACCGGAGGGATTCGATGCAGAGTCAGCAGATGGAAACCGGCGGAGCAGCACGTCGGAACCAGGAGCGCCGGCGGCTGTGGGCCCTGGGGCGGGAGCTGCTCCAGCCGGCGCGGGAGCGCGGCGAGCGGCTGGAGGGGGCGCGACTGGTGACGCGGGCGATGGCGCTGCCGCCCGGCGTGGAGCTGGATGAGAGCCTGTGCCGGCGGGCGGGGATCCCGCCGGAATGGCTGGAGGAGCTCCGGCAGCCGGAGGCGGCCGCGGCGTGACGGCGGATTCCGGCCGGGCGGACGGCCGGGACCAGGTTTCACCGCGGTACGGCGGGGAAAATATGCGCTGTCGGATTGCAGAGAGGAGGCGCGGATGTACCGCAGCGCTTTCGATCGCCGGCTGCCGCTGATGGTGCTGGCGGTCGGGCTTGCCGCCCTGCCGGTCCGGGCGGCGCTGCCCACCGGGGCCCGGGCCCCGGCCTTCACCGTGCGGCCGCTGAACGCTCCGCCCCTGGCGGCGGACTACCTGCGGGGCCACGTGGTGGTGCTCGACTTCTGGGAGCCGCGGTGCGCGGCCTGCACGGTGGAGGCGCCCTTTCTCCAGCGCCTGCACGAGGAGTACGAAGCCAAAGGCGTGCGGGTGCTCGGGATTGCGGAGCTGGAGCAGCATGAGGCGGAGCTGCGGAGCTTCATCCAGCAGTTCCACACCACCTACCCCGTGGCGGTGGACGCCGGCAAGGCGGTCGGGAGGCAGTACCGGGTGACCACGTACCCCACCACCTTCATCATCGATCACACGGGGAAGATCCGCTTTGTCCACCCCGGCTTCGCGAAGGGGGATGAGCAGACCTTCGAGGACGCGCTGCAGGCCGTGCTGGCCGGGCGGAAGGTGGCCCGGGCCTGGCCGCCCGCGGCGCGGACGGAGTAGCCGGAAACGCCTGCCCCGCCGGCGGTGATTCCGGCGCCCGGGACAGGCGCCCGGCAGCCGGATCGCTCTCGCTTCGGGAGCGATGGCCCGTACGGTGTCCACGGTGCTGGAACCGTGCTGGAACCGTGCTGGAACCGTGCTGGACTGGAACCGTGCTGGAGAGGAGGAACAGGATGAACCGGATACAGCCCGACCACTGTCCCGTGCATCACCTGCCGCTGGAGCCGGTTCCGGCGGAGCCGCTCTCCCGGTGCCCCACCTGCCACTACATGACCAGTCACGTCCGGTTCGAGAAATGTCCGGAGTGCGGGAGCCGCCTGGAGATCGAGCTGCCGGAGCCGGAGCGGCGCTGCCCGAGCTGCATGCCGCACAAGGCGGTGCGGCAGCGCGTGAGCGTGTGAGGGAGCCCCCCGCCGGTCCGCCGGCAGGCGGGGTCGACGCGCGGAAGCCGGCCGCTCCACCCGGGGCGGGCCGGCTTCCTCTCGCGCTACACGCCGCGGGTGCCCTGGCTGTATGGCTGCCACTCGATGCCGGGCGGCTCCTCCCCCAGGGTGCGGTACTCGTTCCGCGGGTTCGGCCACGGCAGCTCCAGCAGGTAGACGCGGCCGTCGTAGAGGCCAGCGGTGTAGCGCTGCCCCTCCGGGCCGACGGCCCGGACGCTCCGCATCCCGGTCATCCCGATCGGAGCCTGGGCCAGCGCCACCTGGAGCGCCGGGCTGACCTGGTCGAGCGGCAGGGGCCGGGCCTCGCCGGGGGAGGGGGCTCCCTCCGTTTCGCCCGGGTACTGATCGTGGAGTGGGCTACGCTCGTTGAGCGGTTCGAGCTCGTCGCCGTCTCGTTCCGCTGCCCATAAATGGCTGTTCACTGCTTGCTGCTCCGTCCTCGCGTTTGGCCGGCGCCCCGGCTCCCGGAGGTTGCATTCCCGCACGCTTTCTTGACGGCAGCACGCCCGAATCAAACCTGAAGTTCGCTCATCTCCGAGCGTAGAGGCAGGGGGCGGAGCGCCGCGCGGGAGCCGGGAAGGGATCCGGCAGCGGCCCGGGGGCCGCCCCGTGGCGGCTGCTTGCCACCCACTCGAGGACGCGCTACGTGTGAAGAAGGTACGTTCCTGGTGAATACATGCCGTGATGCTTTCACCACTGCTGCCGGAAACCGAATACAAGCTGTTCTGCCAGGCCGTGCAGGAGGCCTGCCGCCACCTGTCCGGGGGCGACATGGAGGCGGGGTGACGTCGACGCCCGCGGAGGTCCGGGACGTCTATCCGGGCGCCTTCA
>CAYQDT010000356.1:0-5085 GCA_964416225.1 uncultured bacterium | reverse complement strand
GGTGTCGTCACCCCGGAGTGATCGATGGCGCTGCGGCCACCCGTGACGGATGAAAAGGGACCCGCAGGAACTCTGTGCTTCCCCCGCCCCTCCGGCGCACCGCAGCACATGAAAAGGACCCCGGCCGCCGGGGGAGCGCTCGTTTCACCGCAGACCCGGAGAGGCTGGAGGCAGAGCCGGGAGAGGGAAGCGGGAGAGGCAAGCGGGAGAGGAGCGGCGAGACAGAGCAAAAGTGGGACGGAGCGCCGGGTGGCGGCGCGGCCTCGCCGTCGGTGCGCGCTGCCGCCCGCACGCTGACCCCGCCGTCTTTTACCGTCGGGGTGCTCGTGCGTCCCGCGTGTCCGGATCAGGCTGCGGCGGGCCGATTCTCCATGTACCAGCGGATCGTCTCCCGCAGTCCGGTCCGGAAGTCCGTCTCCGCCCGGAAGCCGAAATCGGACTCCGCCCGGCTGGTATCCAGACAGCGGCGCGGCTGCCCGTCCGGCCTGGAGCTATCCCATACCAGTTCGCCCGGGTAGCCGGTCTCTTCCCGGATGATCTGCGCGAGATCCCGGATGGCGATCTCCATGCCGGAGCCCAGGTTCACCGGCCGCGCGCCGTCGTAATGGGCGGTGGCGAGCGCAATGGCGCGGGCGGCGTCCTGGACGTAGAGGAACTCCCGGCTGGCGGTTCCCGTGCCCCAGATGGTGACGCTCGGCGCCCCGCTCTCCCGCGCTTCGACGAAGCGGCGGATCAGGGCCGGGATCACGTGACTGGACTTCGGGTCGAAGTCGTCCCTGGGACCGTAGAGGTTGACCGGCAGCAGGTAAATCGCGTTGAAGCCGTACTGCTGGCGGTAGGCCTGCGCCTGGACCAGGAGCATCTTCTTGGCAAAGCCGTACGGCGCGTTCGTCTCCTCCGGATAGCCGATCCAGAGATCCTCTTCCTTGAACGGGACGGGGGTGAACTTCGGGTAGGCGCAGACGGTTCCTACCGCCACGAACTTTCGCACCCCTTCCAGGCGCGCCGCTTCCATGAGCTGGATGCCCATGATCGCATTGTCGTAGAAGAGCTTGCCCGGGTGGGCCTGGTTGAAGCCGATCCCGCCGACATTCGCGGCGAGGTGGACCACCACGTCCCTGCCGGCCACCGCGGCGCGGCACGCGTCGAAATCGCGCAGGTCGTACTCGCTGGAGCGAGGGGCGAACACCTCCGCCTCGGCCATCAGGTACGGCCGGACATGGGAGCCGAGGAAGCCGTGGCCGCCGGTGAGCAGGATCTTGGACATGAACACTTCTCCGATAAGATCAGGGCCACCGGCCTGAAGAGGGCTGTACGTGGGTCTTCCGTGCTCCGGGTGTCGCCCCGGCCGGGGCTGGGAGATCCGGCGGATTTCCGCGGCATTCCGGCACACGGCTTCGCAATTTGTAGAGTGACGTTCAGTGACGCGGCCGGCTGCTATCTCTAGCCTACCACGGCCCGGCACGGCCCCGCCGCACTTTCCGCCCATTTCGCCGCGCCTTCCGAGCGGGCGCTTCCCCGGCTGATCGGAAAGATGCGTCCGATGGGCCTTCGACCGGACGGCTGCTCCCGGCACTACTCAACCCGGGCGTCCACGCACTCCAGCGTGAGGGTGCGGCGCTCGCCGCCCCGCAGCACCGTGAGCTCGACCGTCTCGCCGGGGCGATGGTGGAGGCGGTAGTACGTGTGGAACTGCCGCGGGGAGAGGTTCGGAAGGTCCCGTCCGTCCATGCCGAGCAGCACGTCGCCCGGGCGGACGTCTCCCCGGGCCCGCGCCCACTTCTCGCCCTGGAAGAGGACGACCACGCGCAGCGCGAGCCGGCCTGGGGACAGTCCGAGCGCGCGCCGGTCCTCTGCCGGGAGGGGTTCTTCCCAGAAGCCGAAGACTGGAGGGACGCTCGCCTGGCCGGCGCGCCAGGAGATGTCCGTCTCCCGCCAGCCCGCCGGCAGCTTCAGCAGGAGCGCGCGGCGCCGCTGGCCTCGGATGAGCGCCAGCCGCAGGACCGCCGGCTCCGGAAGTTCTTGCAGCGCAAACTGCAGGTCTGCCGCAGTGTGCACGGGCACCCGCTCGGCACTCTGGAGCACATCGCCGGCTCGCACGCCGGCGCGGCCGGCGGGACTGTCGCCGCGGACCGCCTGCACCACGTTATTCCGGTCGACCTCGAGGGTGAGACCGACGTTCTCCGGAAGGGGGTACCGGTAGAGCATCCGCCGGTTGAATGTTCCCCGCGCCAGCGCTTCGAAGTAGCCGTAGTTGGTGGCGTAGTGACAGTGCGCGCAGGTCTGCCTGGCCAGGCTGGTGCCGGTATAGGAGCGGAAGTCGGTCAGGTAGACCGGGGCCCGCGTCTTCGACGGATGGTGCGGGCCCCGGGCGAACTCCGCGAGCACCTCCCGCAGCGCCCGCTTGAGCCCCGGGACGGACATTCGCTCCCGCGGGTGCTCCGCGTCCCGCGTGCCGAACCGGGAGTAGGTGTAGCCCTCCGCGTTCATCAGGAGCACGGCGAAATCGAGGTCGTAGTCGAACTGGAACCGGCTAAGGTCCACGCCCCGGATGTCGTAGAGCCGGACGGGAACGTACCGGGAGAGCAGCGCGGCCAGCTCCGCGTCGGCGGGCCGCTCGAGCTCATCGGCCACCTCCGGGCATGAGACGCGCCGGGCGCAGCGGAACAGGACCAGCAGCGGCTTCCCCTCCGCGCGTGCGCGCTCCCGTGCCGTTCCGTAGTCGTTTTCCCACAGCCGCTGCGCGGCGCAGGGGAGCGGCGGCGCGAGGCAGGCCGCGGTGAGGCAGGCTGCGGCGAGGGCGATCAGTGGTTTCAGCGGGGTCCTCTTCATCGGGGCGGCCGGCACGGCCGCTTCACAGATTGTGCCACCTACCGGCGGAAGCTCGCCGCCGCGGGCCGATCCACACCGCGGCCGGGCCCGCCCCGCCTACTCCGGCGCGGGGACCGGCACCTCGCCAGGGACCAGCATCCGCCGGAGAAGGGGCGGCGCCAGCATCGACGTGAGGAGCGACATGGCGATCATCACCGCATAGATCGCGGGCGAGAAGACGCCCGCCGCCCGTCCCAGGCTGGCGATGATGATGCCCACCTCTCCCCGGGGAACCATGCCCACTCCCACCACCAGCGCGCTCCGGCGGCCGAGGGCGAGGGCGCCCGCCCCGCAGCCGATCAGCTTGCCGGCGACGGCGAGGAGGGTCACCACCGCGAGCATCTCCAGCACCGGCCGGCTGGCGAGCTGGTGGAGCTCCACGCGGGCGCCCGTGGCCACAAAGAAAAAGGGGACGAGAAAGGCGCTGATCGGTCGGAGCTGCTGCTCCAGAGTTGCCTGCTCCGCCGACTCCGCCACCGCCAGGCCGGCCAGGAACGCGCCGATGATCGCGGCGAGCCCCAGGTAGGAGGAGGCTGCCGCCAGGCCGAAGCAGCCCGCCAGTGAAAGCGTGAGCGGCGAGAGCGGGTTGATCGGCGCGTTGAGAATGGTGGCGGAGCGCCGCATGATCCGGGTCCCCAGCACCCCGATCACCAGGACGAAACCCACCGCCTGCGCCAGGATCACCAGGAGCCCCGGGACGTTCACCCCTCCCCCGCCCTGGAGTGCCGTGACGACGCCGAGCAGCAGCATCGCGAGGATGTCGTCGATGACGGCCGCGCCCAAGATCACCTGGCTCTCGGTCCGGTCCAGCACGCCCAGCTCCTGGAGCACCCGCGCCGTGATCCCGGCCGACGTCGCGACCAGCGCGGCGCCGATGAAGAACGACCGGGACCAGTCGCACCCGGAGAGGTGCGCCCAGGCAGCACCCAGAAGGAACGGGACGATCACTCCGGAGATCCCGACGAGGCCGGCGACCCGCCCGACCTTCTTGAGGCGATCCACGCGCGTCTCCACCCCGACCGAGAAGAGCAGCAGCACGGCGCCGATCTGGGCGAGAACCTCCAGCGGCTCATTGATCCGGATCCATCCGAGGCCGCCCGGGCCGACGGCACAGCCGGCGGCGATCTCTCCCACCACGGCCGGCATCCGGAGGCGCTGCGCGATCTCCGCGCCCACCTGCGAGGCCAGGTAGACGACGAACAGCTCGACAAGGATCTGGGTCGGATGGCTCATGCTGGTTTCGGGCGGGGGCTGATCACAGATACCATAGTCTTCCGGCATCTCGAACGCAAATGGATACGCACCGGATACGGGAAGACGGGAGCGGGTAGGAAGTACCTATGGAATTTGCATTTCCGTCGCGCTGGGATCTCACACCGCGGGAGGCGATCGCCTTTCAGCGGGAGCTGGCCGGGCGGGTGGTCCTGGAAGATCGGGTGACGGATCCGAAGCTGGTTGCGGGAGTGGACCTGGCCTTTCCCGCGGACGGTATCGGCCGGGCGGCGATTGTGGTCTGGCGGCCCGCCGACGGGGCGGTGGTGGAGCAGCTCACCGTGGACGTCCCGGTGACGTTCCCGTACGTGCCCGGGCTGCTGGCGTTCCGGGAGGGCCCGGCGGCCGAGGCGGCGTTTCGGCGGCTCCGCTCGATTCCCGACCTTCTCATGGTTGACGGCCAGGGAATCGCGCACCCCCGCGGTCTGGGAATCGCCGCCCACCTCGGCGTGCTGCTGGATCTGCCCGCAGTTGGGGTGGCGAAGTCGCGCCTCTTCGGTCGGGCGCCGGAGCCGGGTCCGCACCCGGGCGACCGCGAGCCCCTGCGAGCACCGGACGGGGAGCAGATCGGCGTTCTCCTCCGGACCCGGATCCGCTGTAAGCCGCTCTGGGTCTCTCCCGGACAGTATGTCTCTCCGGAACGGGCCGCGGAGCTCACCCTCTTCTGCGTCCGCGGCCACCGCCTGCCCGAGCCGACGTTCCTCGCGGACCGCCTCAGCAAGGCGCCCGGATAGCCGCCATGGCTTACCTCGGGGCCGGGGAAATTCTCACCACGAAGGTACGGGGATGAAGAGGGGCAGGGACCGGAACGTTCACCATGGAGTTTCTGATGGCGCTGCGGGCAACAAGGACGAAAGAAAAGGGGCTCGCAGGGCCGCATTTCACTGCAGCCACGGAGCGACGGGAGATCTGAAATCTCACCAACCAGACACGGAGAGTAGG
>CAYQDT010000355.1:0-5096 GCA_964416225.1 uncultured bacterium | reverse complement strand
GATGACGTAGCCGAAGGGGATCGACCCGAGCACGTAGCCCAGCACGATGGGCAAGACGGACCGAATCATTCGTGAACCAAGCTCATTTCCGGAAGAGGGCGGCTGCCGCGCGGAACGGGTCCCGCTCCCACTCGCGCGCCCGTCCTAGCCTCGAGAGGCAATCTCCCGGCCGGAGTCCCGCGCCTCCTCCCATTCTCGTTATGGGCCATCCGGGACGCATCGTAACGCGGGCGGATATTTTGCTTACCGGGCAACCGCCAGCCACCAGCACTTTAGCAGATAGGCGTCCACCAGGAGCAGCACGCCCGCCGGTAAGAGGCCGGCTTGGCGCAGGACCGTGAAGTGACGCCGGCGCGGGACGTTAAACGAGCCGCGCGTGGACCAGAGGAGCAGGGCACAGCTTCCGGAGAGGAGTGCGGCCGCGCCCGCATCGATCAGCACCTGCCGCAGCAGGTCCGGCGCTAGCCCCAGCGCCACCGGCTTCCAGGAAGGCCATCCGGGGGAAAGCGTCACCAGCAGCCACCCAGATCCGGCGGCGAGGGAGCCGGCGCAGAGCGCTTCGAACGCGGTCAGACAGACCACGGGCGCCCACGCCCACCGCTCCGCCGCGCAGAGGCCGATGCCGAGTCCCAGGGTGACGAGTGCCCGCACCAGCAGCGCCGCCGCGCCCGGGAGCCACCCCGACGCGCCGACGGCAAACGCGGCCAGACCCCAGAGGACGCTGGTCCAGACCCAGACGACGCCGATCCAGGTGACGTCCAGCCGCAGTCCGGGTCGCGGGAAGTGGCTCACGGCCGGGTCACCTGCGCGGGCCACCGCTCCACTGGCCACCGCTCCCCGGGCCGCGGGTCCACCGCCCGCCGGGCGATCACGGCGGGCCGGCGCGGCGCCGCCGTGCCGCGGTGCTGCGGCGTAGCGCTCAGGCCGGAGAGGAGCAGCGCGGTGAATTCCACGAGCGAAAGCAAGATCACAAACGGCAATCCCCGCCCGAGCAGCGACCCCACGCGTTCGGACGGCTCCAGGTGGAACTGGGCCGGCTCCCGCCACAGCCAGGTGGCGGTGGAGAACCCTACCGCAGCGAGCACCTTCACCAGCGCCGAGAGCGGGGTTTCCAGGAGGGCGCCGGGCCGCCAGCCAAGCGCGATGGCGCCGTTCAGCAGGACCGCCAGCGGAAGGGCGCCGGACAGCAGCCCCTGCGCCCACGCCGCGGGAAAAAAGGAGGCCGGCTGCGGCTCGTGGCGCACGAGGGCCTGTACCATCGGCGTCACCACCAGGAAAAACGTCCGGATCAGCTCCAGGAGAGTGCCCGCCCGCGCCTCCGGGCGCCGCTGCGCCAGGCCCCACGCCAGGCCCAGGTAGACCCCCATCCGCACGATCGCCACGAGGGTCCCTGGCCAGAACCCGATCCGCGCTTCCAGTACGTACAGCGGCCAGTTCGCCAGGAAACAGAGCTGGGAGAGCCCCGCCAGCACGCAGCACGCCGCCAGCACGTCCACCTGGTGGTCGCGCTCCGGTTTGGAAGGTGGGTTGGCGGAAGTTTCTGTCACGGCTCGGATGAACGGGTCCGCCCGCGTCCACACCCGCGAAGCTGCGGGCGTCCGGAGCAGGCACCGCTCCGCGCCGTGGCAACTGCCGGATCCGGGTGGATCGGGGAAGACGGACAGTAGTTAACTCTGAACCGTGGGGAGCCCTCCCGCCCCGGCCGCCGGTTGCCCGGGATGCCGCCTGCCGAAGGCGCACCCCGCCGGCAAGACCCGCGGCCTCCGGGGGCTGCCGGCGGGGCCGGCGCTCTCGCCCCGCTCCTCTCCGAAGCGCAAGGGCTTCGTGATAGACCGTTCCTCGATCCTTCACCGCGCGGGTGAGCGGGGTGAATTCCGGTGCGCACCAGCCGGTAAAAGCAGGGATGATTACGCGCCTGTGCGTCCCGCGGATGCACGACTCGCGCGTCGCCGCTACCGGCGGAAGTGGGGGCACCGGCATGGGATCCGTCTTGATCGTGGGGCACCGGGGCGCGGCCGGGCTGGCGCCGGAGAACACCCTCCCGGCTTTCCTGCGCGCCTACGAAAGCGGAATCCGCTCCGTGGAGCTGGACGTTCAGCTCACGGCGGATGCGGTGCCCGCGGTGTTCCATGACGACCGTCTGGAGCGCCTCACGTCCGCGCGCGGCGTCCTGCGCCGGCTCGCCTGGGCGGAGCTGCGGGGGTTCCGCGTGCTGCCGGGGAGCTTCGGCGGCGCGTACCCGGACGCCGTCATCCCCCGCCTGGACGAGCTGGCGCGCGAGCTGCCGTCCGACCTGGAGCTGATCGTCGAGCTGAAGCCGGAGCCGGAGCGAGGCGAGGAGCTGGTCCGGGCGACGCTGGAGGCGCTCGGGGAGGCCGGGGCGCTCGCACGGACACGTCTCATCTCGTTCGACCACGCGCTCCTCCGCCGGGTCCGACGCCGCGACGCGCAGATCCGCCTCGGCGTGCTTGCTACCGAGCGTGACCTGGACCGGCTCCTCCCGTCGGCGCGGGAGCTCCGCGCGGAGGCGGTTCACGCTCCGCACGCCCGCGTGGACGCGGAGCTGGTGCGGCGCGCGCGAGATGCAGGTTTCCGGATCAACGCGTGGACGGTAAACAGTCTCGACGAGATCCGCCGCCCGATCGAGCTCGGCGTGGACGAGATCACAACGGATTACCCGGACCGGGTCGCCTCCCTGCTCCAGCGCGGCCCGCACGGGAGCGCTCCCGAGGAGGGCGACGCCCGATGTTGACTGCTGAAGAGACCCATCTTGAGACGCAGAAGCCGGTCCCGACGCTGTCCAGCGCGGACGAGGTGCTGGCCCGGCTCCGGAAGACCGCACCCGAACCGGGAATGGTCCTGCCGGACTACAGCACCTACTTCACCGGGAATGTCTCTCAGCTCATCCTGCGGAACTTCGGCCTCCCGAACCGGTGCCCGGACGCACTCGCTCCACTGCTGGACCGCAAGTACAAGCGGATCGTCCTGATCATCCTGGACGCGCTCGGCTGGAACCAGCTCCAGCGGTGGACCCAGACGCTCCCGTCGCTGCAGCGCGTCCTGGAGCGGTCGCGGATGCTGCCGCTCACCACCACGTTTCCTTCCACCACCACCGTGGCGCTGACGGCGCTCTACACGGGGCTGACTCCGGTTGAGCACACCATCACGGGCCACTTCGTCTACCTGCGGGAGCTGGGAGCCACCATGGACGTGCTCCGCTTCTCCCCCACGGGCGACCCGCGCCGCGAAGTGTACGCGGAGCGGGGCGAAGACGTCCACCAGCTCTTCCCCATGTACACGGTCTTCGAGCCGCTCCGGAAGGCGGGCCTCTGCGGCTGCTCGATCACCCGCGGCATCTTCACCAACACCGCACTCGGGTGGCTGCACCACGTGGGCGCGGACGTGCTGGGCTATCTGCACGCCGCGGACATGCTCGTCCACCTGAAAGACACCCTCCGCGACCGCACCCGGGACGGCCTGACGGTGGTCTACTGGGACGTGGTGGACATGCTTGCCCACGAGTACGGGCCGTTTTCCGAGGTGGTTGAGACGGCGGTCGACCATTTCTTCTACACGCTGGAGCGGAAGCTGCTCCAGGGGCTTCCGGAAGCGGACCGCGCCGACACGCTGCTCCTGATGACCGCGGACCACGGGCAGGTCGACGCCTACCCGGACGAAGCGGTGCTGCTCGCGGAAGAGCCGGCGCTGAACGATGTGCTCATGATGCCCCCGACGGGCCAGTCTCGCGCCGCCTACCTGTATGCCGAGCAGGGCCGCGTCGAGGAGCTCGGCGAGCAGCTGGCAAAATACGAGCATCGCTTTCGGGTCACGCGCAGCGAGGACGCGCTTCGCAGCGGCCTCTTCGGGCCCCCGCAGCATGCGGAGCGCATCCAGCGCCGGGTGGGCGATTACATCGCCATCTGCAAGGGCGGTGCCCAGCTCCTTGGAAGGGAGATTCTCCGGGACCAGCTCGCAATTCGCGGGCGCCACGGCAGCCTCACGGAAGACGAGATGCTCGTCCCGCTGCTGGCCATGCCCCTCGACGCCTGGTAAACCCGAGAGGGGCATAACTGCCGGCCCCGGGGACTCGCGTCTCCCGGGCCGGCAGCCACTCCGCAAGTCCGCAGGTGAAGGCAGGAAGCAGCCAACCTCCGCCGGCGGTCACCGGGCGCCACGGATCCGTCGTGGGGCCGGCGAAACTGTAGGAGACCGTGAACGCGTCGCTCGAACGGCTGGGAATCCCGCATGGGGTCTTTTATAATGGAGGGAGCCCCACCCTGGAGAGCGCCCGCCGGATGTCCGTTTCGCCCGCCAACCCCACTCCCACCGCCGCTCGCTCCCCGCTCCTGATGCCGGTGCAGTACGTGAAGGGCGTCGGTCCCCGCTACGCCGCGGCGCTCGAGAAGCTGGGCATCGGCACCGTGGAAGACCTCCTCTTTCACTTTCCGCTGCGGTATGAAGACCGCCGCCACTTCCGGCCGCTCGGGCGGATCGCGCACGGCGAAACGGTGGTCACCAGCGGCCGGATCGTGGGTGCAAACCTCGAGCGCTCCGCGAAGCGCGGCATGACCCTGGTGAAGGTGGTCGTCCAGGACGGCTCCGGCCATGCGGAGCTCGTTTTCTTCAATCAGCACTGGCTCAAGAACGTGTTTGACCGGATGCGCGGCCGGGAGGTCTCCGTCTACGGAACCGCCAACCGCTCCGGCGGCCTCCTTTCCTTCCAGCACCCGGAGTGGGAAGAGCTCACCGCCGACGACGATTCGATCCACCTCCAGCGCATCGTGCCCGTCCATCCGGCCACGGAGGGCCTCACGCCGAAGGTGCTCCGCGGCATGGTGTGGAACGCGCTGGACCGGTACGGGCCGGAGCTGGAGGAGGTACTGCCGGAGTACCTGGTCCGGCAGCGCTGCCTGCCGCCCCTTGCGGACTCCGTGCGCCAGGTCCACTTTCCGGAGAGCGAGTCCGCGCTGGAAGACGCGCGCCGGCGCCTCGTCTGGGACGAGCTGTTCCGGATGCAGTGCGCGCTGGCCCTCCGCAAGGAGTCGATGGCGGACGCCCTCCCGGGCATTCCCTTCGAGCTGCAGGAGGCACACCTG
>CAYQDT010000354.1:0-5102 GCA_964416225.1 uncultured bacterium | reverse complement strand
GCCGAAGGCGAAGAGCGTTATTTTCCTCTACATGTACGGCGGGCCGAGCCACCTCGACACGTTCGACTACAAGCCGGGCATGATCGGGATGGACGGGAAGACGATCCAGGTGAAGACGTTCGGGCGCGGCGGCCACAAAAACGAGGGCCGCATCGTGGAGCCCAAGTTCAAGTTCCGGCAGTACGGCCAGTGCGGCAAGTGGGTCAGCGACCTCTTCCCGCACCTGGCGACCTGCGTGGACGACATCGCGTTCATCCATTCCATGCTCCAGATGAACTCCGGGAAGATCCTTTCCGGCAGCCCGTGCATCGGCTCCTGGGTCAACTACGGGCTGGGGACCACGAACCAGAATCTTCCGGGCTTCGTGGTGATGCTGGACCCGCGCGGCGGCCCGATCTCGGGCGCGAAGAACTGGAGCAGCGGCTACATGCCGGCCTCCTACCAGGCGACCCTGATGCGCGCCGCCGGGCCCCCCATCCTGGACCTTTCCCGCCCCGGCGGGCAGAGCGACCGGGTCCAGCGGAAGCTGCTGGACACGCTGCAGGAGTACAACGGCGAGCATCACGCCCCGCGCGCGGACAACTCCAACCTCGCCGCGCGCATCGCCAGCTATGAGCTGGCCTACAAGATGCAGGCCACCGCGCCGGAAGCCACGGATCTCTCGCAGGAGAGCGAGGCGACGAAGCGGATGTACGGCCTCGACCAGCCGCGCAGCGAAGTGTTCGGTCGGCAGTGCCTGCTGGCCCGGCGGCTGGTGGAGCGGGGCGTTCGCTTTGTCCAGCTCTACAGCGGCGGCAACCACAATGACGCCAACTGGGACGCGCATGGCGACCTGGTGACGAACCACACGCTCCATGCCGGCGAGACGGACCGGCCGATCGCGGGGCTGATCCGGGACCTGAAGCAGCGCGGCCTCTTTGATGAGACGCTGATCATCTGGGGCGGCGAGTTCGGCCGCCAGCCGACGGCGGAGTACGCGGCGGGTACCGGCCGGGACCACAACGCCTACGGCTTCACGATGTGGATGGCCGGCGGCGGAATCAAGGGCGGGGTGAGCGTGGGGCAAACGGATGAGATCGGGAGCGCGGCCGTGGAGGACCCGTTCCACGTGAAACACCTCCACGCTACCATCCTCTACCAGCTGGGCCTGGACCCCAACCGGCTCACCTACTTCTACAGCGGCCTGAACCAGAAGCTGGTAGGGGTGGAGGGTGCCGAGCCGATCAAGCAGATCATCTGATCCCGGCTCCGGCACCGGCACCGCGCGATCCGGGGTGCCACGGGGCCGAGCCGGCAGCCGCGGCAGGGATCACGGCAGGTCCGCGATCTCCAGAAACCGCACTCCGAGCTCCGCATCGAAGTGCGTGCCGAGGCTCTGCTCGATGATGGTCCGGGCGGCGATCTCCGTGAGCGCCGGGCGATAGGCGCGGTGCGCGGTCATCGCCTCGTACGCATCCGTGATGGCCACGATCCGGGAGAGGAGCGGGATGGCCGGGCCGTGCAGCCCGTCCGGATAGCCGGCGCCATCCATCCGCTCGTGGTGGTGACGCACAATGGTCGCGACCTCCGCCAGCGGGCCCACCTGCCCCACGATCTCGGCGCTCCGCGCCGGATGGAGCTGGATCAGGCCCCACTCATCCGGATCCAGCTTTGCCGGCTTCCGCAGGACGGCTTCCGGCACGGCGATCTTGCCGACATCGTGGAGGAGCGCGCTGAACTCCAGCACCCGGAGCCGCTCGGGCGTCAGGCCCATCGTTTCACCCAGCCGGACCGCCAGCCGGGTCACCCGCTCCGAGTGGGAGGCGGTGTACGGGTCCTTCGCATCGACGGCGGCCACCAGCGCCCGGATGGTCCCGCTGAGCAGCTCGTCTTGAAGCTGCGAGGCCCGCAGGCCGTCCCGCTCGACCCGGGCCCAGCTCTGCTCCATCAGGCGGACCAGGTGCCGAAACTCGAACGGCTTGGGGAGAAACTCCACCGCGCCGGAAGCGATGGCGCTGCGCGCCAGGGAGGTCTCATCGTGGGCGGTGAGCAGCACCACGGGCACGTTCGGATAGACGCGCGTGGCGTAGCTGATCAGATCCAGCCCCGTTCCATCCTCCATCTCGTAATCGCAGAGAATCAGCGAAAAGGGACAGGTGCGGAGCAGCTCCCGGGCGGTCCGGACGCCGTCCGCGAGCACCACGCGATACCCCAGGGGAACGAGACCGTCGCGGAGCAGCGCGCGGATTCCGGGGTCATCATCGACCGCCAGCACCGGAGCGCGCTCCCCGGCCGGACGGAGTGGAGGGAAGGCGGAAGCTGAAGCGGGGTCCGGGCTCCACAATTCCGCGCGCAGGTTCGTTCCCATCATGGGCGCTTTCGGTGGTGGGGGCGGCCGGGGCACCCGCATTCCCGCCAGGCGTCCCGCGACTCTCGCGGCAATCGGAAGTTGTCCGGTATGGTAACAATTACTTCCACCCGACGGCGCTCTCGAAACGCGTTCCGCGGGAATGGCGCCGTGAGGCGAGCGGATATCCGGTCCCGCCGCAGCCGTTCCCGCGCCGCCAGCTCCAGGCGCCGGAATCCGAACCCGCACCGGTCCGCGCGGGCGGTCCCCGGGATCCGCACCGGTCTGCCCGGATGCGGTCCGGGCGCATGGTCCGACAGCGGCACGGGCGCCTTCCGTTCCCGGCACCGAAGAGGAGGCCTCCCCGAGCAGTCTAGCCGTCGGCCGTCTCCGCGCCCAGCTCCCGCGCGCCCTCCGGCGTGAGGCGGTCCATGCCGCCATGGCAGGTGATCCGCACCGGAAGATCGTAGCGGCGGGAGAGCCGCTCGGAGCCCTCGCGCAGGATATCCTCCACCACCGCCCGCGATTCGTCCGGAATCCCGGCCTCCACGGGCCGCGGGTCTCCGCACAGGAAGCACCAGCTCCGGCTGATGCCGTTCCGCCGCCCGCACGCGCAGTCCCAATCTCCAAGCATTGGCCTCTCCTTTCCAACGATCCGCATCCCGCGCGGAATGAAGCTCCCGCCGGCCCCGACGGCCTTCAGCGCTCCGGAAAGAGGTGGCTCCAGCGCTCCCCCACCTCCGCCGCGGTGCAGCCGGAGGCCCGGCAGAGGGCGGCATCGGAGCCGTGGTAGGGGAGGATGAGCTCCAGCGGCAGCCTCCAGGCGAGGACAAACCGCCGGGCCGCCGACTCGCTGCGCCCGTTCGCCCGCCGGATCAGCCGCAGGCGCGCCTCCTCCGCGATCCGGCGGGCGGGAAGGTAGACCGGGCAGGTATCCCCGAGGAGGGAATGGCCGATCTCCTCCAGCAGCACCCGCCCCTGCGCCCACTCGTCGAGCCGCTCCGGAATGGTGATCAGGTGCCGATCCCCGACCGCCACGTGGTAGGCCTTCAGCACCGGCCCGACCTCCACCTCAATCCGTCCCGCCAACTGCAGGTGGGCCGCCAGCCGCCAGTGGTCCCGCAACTGGGGCCAGCTCGACAAGGAGAGGAGCACGCGCAGCCCCGTGGCCCACTCTTCCGCGGTCAGCGCCTTCCCCGTCCCCGCTCCCTGCACCACACGACCTCCATCGGTCCACGGTAGTTATCAAATATATGTTTGCATTCCGGGTCCAAAACCTACGCCTTTCTTGAAAAGGCGGTGTCAAAGGGTGGCGGGAAGGCCGGCGGAAGGGCGGCGGACCGAGCAGGTCCCCGCTCCCGGGAGCGGCCGCGCAGCGAGCGCGCGGGGCCGGCAGCGACGGCTCCCCCTCCGCAAAGTTGCGCCCCGGGCAGGCGACCCCTGTTTTCCGCGCGAACAGAGAACCGGCACGGGGACCAGGGGGCGGTCCCGTTGGTGCGGGACCGCGGGACGGGCCCAAGCCTCGCCGCGTCCGGTGCTCTCCGGCCTGCCCGGCCGGAGCCAGCACCGATTACCGGACCGCCCGGGCAGGAGTAGACGAGGGTGCAAATGCGACGCGTTTTCTGGATGGGGTGTGCCGCGCTGGGCGCAGTGCTGGCCCTGGGGATGACCGGACGGGCGGGGGGAGCGGTGGAGGGTCTCGCGGTGACCGAGGATGCGGAGCAGATCCGGATCCGCACGCCCGAACTGGAGGCGGCGGTGCGAAAGCGGGGCTACGTGACCGGGGTTGCCGGCGGCTCCCTCCTCGACCGGAAGAGCGGGTTTCGGGACGCCGGGTTCGGCCTGGACGTGATCGACTGGCTGATGGAGCCCGGCAGCGACGAAGCGTACCGGAACCAGCTCACCGGCGATCTCCCGTACCTGTTCAACAACCTGGTGCACGGGAAGCGTCCGAAGCGGTCGATCGAGGGCCCGCAGCTCTGCACGGGCGCCCGGGAGCTCTCCCCGCGCGTGATCCAGGGTCGGGATTTCGTGGCCGTGGAGCAGAGCTACCGGTACACGAACGCGGCTCCCGGGAAGAAAGCCGGCTCCCTCTGGGAGCAGCGGCTGGTCTTCCCGCGCGGCCAGCGGTACTTCCTCTCCAGCGACCAGATCACCACGGCCAACGCCAGCCCCGCCCTCTTCTTTCGAAGCGACCTGCCCGGCCACATCAAGCATGTCGGCGGCGACACCTTCAGCGAGGTGTACCTGAGCTACCGCGGGCGCGTGCCGGCGAGCGAGTTCAGTCATGATTTCGCGCCGGATGAGAAGCTGGACTACGTCCGCGGCCGGGACCCCCTCCCGCGGCGGATGATCCGGGCCTACCACCTCCGGGATCCGAAGACGGGGGCGGCGGGCCCGTGGCTGGCCGGGATGACGCTGGAGCCCGGGGTGGTCTCCGAGGGCTGGTGCCACCAGCGCGGCTACGTCTGCATGATCCAGGAGGTCGGCGGGCGTCCGGTGCGGGCCGGCGACCGCTTCGGCGCCGCCTACGTGATCGGCTTCTTCGATTCCATCGAGGAGATGAACCGGGTCTACGACCGGTACGCCGGGCACACCGGCCTCGCGGTGGACGCGCACGGCTGGCGGCTGACCCGGTGATTTTCACCACGGAGGTGACGGGGGATTTTCACCACGGAGACACGGAGACACGGAGAGGAGAGGGAGAGGAGGGGCGGAGCGCGGGCGAGGTGGACGTGGGGGTGACGGGAGGGGGGAGAGCGGAGCGGGTTGGGGG
>CAYQDT010000353.1:1529-5104 GCA_964416225.1 uncultured bacterium | reverse complement strand
AGCAGGGGCCAGCTACACTTACGAGTCTATGACGGGGAACAGTTCGCGTGTAAAGGGGTGAAACCCTGCGAAGTTGTTAGTTATTCCACCGTTGCCGTGAGAATCAACCGCATGGAGGAGGCCCCCCGCACCAGGGGCCGCAGCCCGTGAAGGGAGGCAGGCGGAGCCCGGCCCCGCCCGCCATGGTCCGCCCGATCCGGATCAGCCGAGGACGCCGGAGCTCTCCAGCAGCTTGCGGATGTGCTGATCGAGCGCATCCTGGTCCGTCACGAAGGAGTAGAGCGCGCTCATCGTCATCAGATCGTCCAGCCCAATCCGCCCCGAGCCGAGGTCTGCCTTCCAGCGCTCCCACTTCGGGATCTTCCCGTCTTGCCGGAGCTGGGCCCGCTCTTCCGGCGACCAGTCATGGAACAGGTTGGACCCGCCGCTCTCCCGCACCGCGCGGGCGAACTCCGCTCCGGTCCAGCCCGTCACGTCCTGACCGCTCAGCGCCTCGACCGCCCGCCAGGTGGCCTCGTCCACCGTCCAGAGGGTCTCCAGAACGGATGCCGGGTCCGCGTGGACGGGGAAGCTCCGCCCGACCTGGCTCTCGACCGGACGAGACTCCGCGTGGAACCGCTCCCGGTATTCCTCCGCGGCCGCGGTGGGCATGGTGAAGACGTCCAGGCCGGCGAGGTCGAAGATCTGGTCCGCCGAGCGCATACTGGCGCCGATGAGGTGCGTGGTCCAGCCCCGCTCCCGCCGTCCCAGCAGGATCGCGTCCTGGGTAGCCATCGTGGCCTTCTCGCCCACGTTCTTGCCGTCGCCCAGCTTGTTGTCCGCCACGAAGCTGTTCAAGCGGCCCATGAAGACATTCACGAAGGCGGGCCGGCTGAACGCCGCCGCGAGAACGTTCTGCCGCGCGGAAAAGCCCAGCGTGTAGTTCACCGGAATGCCTTCCTCGGAGAGGCGGCGGGCCGCCAGGAACCCGGACGGGGTGAGCGGCACCTTCACGATGAACCGCTGCGGGTTCACGGCGAAATACCGGCGGCCGTACGCGACCGAGCGCTCCACGTCATCCGACATTGCCGGGTGCAGCTCCACACTCACCGTGGCGTCGAAGGCCCCCACCAGCCGGAGCGCGTTGTGGCAGTTCACCACGAAGCCGACCTCGTAAACCAGCTCTTCAGGCGTGAGGCCGGGGTCCGCATCTTTCAGCGCGCGGCCGGCGCGCGGAATCACCTCGTCGAACAGACCCTTCTGGACCTCCTTATTCACCAGCGTATTGTTGGTGGTGAGGTTGGAAAAATCGTCGGTCCACAGCTTGCGGGCGGCATCCAGGTCGCCCGTATCCAGCCAGAGTCGGGTTCCCAGTCCGGTTAGCGCCTTCCAGGCGGGATCGCTGCCGAACGACTGCTTCTCCGGCGGGCGGTAGCCCTCCAGCGCCAACTGCCCCGCTGTTTCCGCAGTCTTTCCCGTGCTCTCCTTCGGTCCCGTCCGTTCCTTCGGGCTCGTTTCCGTCAGGCTCATCGGTTCCCCCTATCTCCGTGTATGGTCAGCCACGCTTTCTTTACCCCATCATGCACCGATTGACCTACCCGGTGGGGCGCTCCCCCGCCGGGCTCCGATAATTCAAGAGAGCACTCCATCCGGATGCTCCACGCGGGAAGGGGTGGGATGGTGACTGGGGCGCAGGAAGCGGGACGAACGGGCGGGCGCGGGCGCGCCGCGGCACTGGGAGCGGCACTGCTCCTGTTTGCAACGGCGGCCGCGCTCACGTACCGGGTGCTCAGCGCCCCGCCGGAGAAGAAGGCCACGGATCCCGAGACGGCGATGGTTCCGGCAGACAGCTCCCGAGCGCTCCATGACCGGAAGACGGCGGCGGAGCTGGGATATCCCGCCTTACCGGGGGCGTACGGCTTTCACTCCATGGAGGCGCCGGACGGAAGCGGGTCGGTCGCCTACATGGTGAAACCCGCCACGGCGGATGGGGTGGTCCGCTTCTACGTAGAGCGGCTGGGGACGGCCGGATGGCAGTTCCAGGATCGGGCGAAAAGCTCGATGCGCCCTTCCGGCCCGAAAGCGGGGCCGCTGTTCAGCGGCTATCGCGCCCGCTGGACGAGCGCCGACAACCGGAAGTCGCTCTTGCTCTGGGCGCTCGACGATCCGCAGCGTCCGGGAGGCGCGCAGGTGGTGGTGAGCTGGAAGCAGCGCCGGTAAGCTGGATTTTCACCACGGAGCCACGGAGAGCGCGGAGAGGGACCGGAAGACTCATCCCGGGGACACGGCGAGGAGCGGGCGAGGAGCGGGCGAGGAGCGGGCGAGAGAAGGGCAGGGATGCGGCGGGATTGGTGTCGCGGCGCGCTTGATTCCGCACCGCACCCCCGCATCGCGAGGGTGCGTCCGGCGTGCGACATTCGGGGGAGCGGCAAGCTCGGCGGAGCGGCGATTCCGGGGCGGACCCGGGGCGGGACGGTCCCAGGCGGCTCCGAGCCCGAGGGTGGCTCAGGGAACGATCATCGTCCCGACGCCTTCGTCCGTGAAGAGCTCGGTGAGCAGGCAGTGCGGCT
The DNA here is from genome assembly GCA_964416225.1 of uncultured bacterium. Classification (GTDB taxonomy): domain Bacteria; phylum Armatimonadota; class SYMT01; order SYMT01; family SYMT01; genus CAYQDT01. The sequence continues at coordinate 2,555 of CAYQDT010000353.1, read as the reverse complement.
CCCGCCCATCCAGGATGTGGGCGCGTGGGACGCCTCGCTCCAGGGCCATCAAACAGGCCTCGACCTTGGGGATCATACCGCGGTCCACCTTCCGCTCCTCGATCAGGGCCCGCGCCCGCGTCATGTCGAGCGACGAGAGGAGGGATGCGGGATTCTTCACATCTTCCAGAATGCCCTTGACGTCCGTGAGCAGGATCAGCTTCTCCGCACCGAGCTCGCCCGCGAGCCGCCCCGCCACGTGGTCCGCGTTGATATTGTATGACTCGCCCTGCTCACCCACGGCGACGCTGCAGATCACGGGGATGTAGCCGCCGCGGACCAGGGTATGGAGGACGTCCGGGTTGACCTGGATCACCTCGCCGACAAAGCCGAGGTCCGCCCCCTCAGCGACCATCTTCCGCGCCACGAAGAGGTTGCCGTCCTTGCCGGAAAGTCCGACCGCGCGGCCGCCCTGGCCCTGGATCAGCGAGACGATCCCTTTATTCGTCTTGCCGGCCAGGACCATCTCGACGATCTCCATCGTCTCGGCGTCCGTGACGCGGAGCCCGCGGACGAAGACCGGCTCCTTGCCCGTCTTCTTCATCGCCTCGGAGACTTCCGGCCCTCCACCGTGCACCAGGATCGGGTTGATCCCGACGTAGTGCATCAGCACCACGTCCTGCATGACCTGGTGCTTGAGGCTCTCGTCCGTCATGGCTGCCCCGCCGTACTTCACCACGACGGTCTTGCCGTGCCACTGCCGGAGGTACGGCAGCGCCTCCACCAGAATTTTTCCTCGATCGGTATGGCTCATGGCTGGAATGTGGGGCACGGAGTGTCGGCGCCGGCGGGCCGCGGTGCGTCACGAGGCTCCGGGCGCAGCGCCGGAACGGTGGGTCAGGTGGTGTACTCCGCGTTGATGCGGACGTAATCGTAGCTAAGGTCGCAGGTCCAGACGGTGGCCGTCTGGGAGCCCTGGTTCAGGTTCAACAGCACCTCGATCTCGGGGGCGCGCATCGCCTGACTCGTGGCCGCTTCGTCGAACGA
>CAYQDT010000353.1:0-1519 GCA_964416225.1 uncultured bacterium | reverse complement strand
ACACCGTGAGCGCCAGACGGGCGGGATCAATCGCCGCCCCACTGTAGCCCGCCGCGCAGAGGATCCGGCCCCAGTTCGGGTCATTGCCGAACAGCGCCGTCTTCACCAGCGGGGAGTTGGCAATCGCCTTGCCGACGCGCCGCGCGATCGCTCCGGAGCGGGCACCGACCACCCGCACCGCGACCAGCTTGGTGGCCCCTTCGCCATCTCGGGCCAGCTCCCTGGCCAGGTGGGTGCAGACATGGAGCAGCGCCTCGCAGAACTGCTCGTGGGCGGGGGACCCGGGGGAGATGCGCACGCCGGAGGCGCCGTTCGCCAGGAGAAATAGAGAGTCGTTGGTGCTGGTATCGCCGTCCACGGTGACGCAGTTGAACGACTGCTCCGCCGCCTGTCGCAGGGCACTCTGCAGCACCTCCGGCCACACCTCCGCGTCCGTGGTGAGGAAGGCCAGCATCGTCGCCATGTTGGGGTGGATCATCCCGCTGCCCTTGCAGATCCCCCCGATGCGGACCGGCTTGCCCCCCAGGGAGAACTCGACCGCAATCTCCTTGGGGCGCGTGTCCGTGGTCATGATCGCGCGGGCAGCGGGCGGCCCGCCTTCCGGGCTCAACTCCGCCGCGGCGAGGCGGAGCCCCGCTTCCAGGCGGTCCATGGGCAGCATCCGCCCGATGACACCGGTGGAGGCGACGAGCACCTGCTCCGGCGCGACCTTGAGAAGCTCCGCGGTGAGCGCGGCCATGCGCCGGGCGTCCCGCATCCCCTGCTCCCCGGTGCAGGCGTTGGCGTTGCCGGCATTCACCGCGATGGCGCGCGCCTGGCCCCCCTTGAGGTGCTCCCGGCTGACCAGCACCGGCGCGGCGCAGACGCGGTTGGTGGTAAAGAGCGCCGCGGCGTGCGCCGGTAAATCCGAGGTGATGAGGGTGACGTCCGGCTTGCCGGAAGGCTTGATTCCGGCCGCAACCCCCGCCGCACGGAACCCCCGCGGCGCGCACACCGAATTCGGGATCGGTTCCAGGGAGGGCATCGCTTGCTGCTCCGGGCCGGCCGCCGTGCCGGGGTCAGGCGTGTCGAATACACGCGAAAGCAAAGGACCCCGAGCCCAAAAGGACCCGGGGCGACCACGGGGATTATAGTGCGCGCCTTTTCCCAGGGTCAAGCGCCCGCCTTCCGGGCGGGTCCGGGCCGTTCCGCGCCGCTTCGAGCGGCCGGGCCGCGGAGGGGGAGCGGCGAGGATTTCCCGGTGCGGATCAGGAAGCGGAAAGGGTGCCGCACCGGCGTCGCGTCCGGAGCGCTCCGCATGCCGGTGCCGCATCCCGGCGCCGGAGCTCCCACGTCCGGCCGCAGTCGCCCGACCCAGCACGCCCCCATGGACCTTTCCGCTGCCTCTGCCGCCCGGCTGGACGCCGACGACCCGCTGGCCCCCTTCCGCAGCGAATTCTACCTCCCGCCGGGAAAGATCTACCTCGATGGAAACTCACTGGGGCTGCTCTCCCGGCGCGCGGAGGAGTCGCTGCTGCGC
>CAYQDT010000352.1:4201-5111 GCA_964416225.1 uncultured bacterium | reverse complement strand
CCGGAGCGGCCCGGCACCCTCGACGAGCCTAGCTGACGTTCATGCCATTCACGACGATGGCGCTAACAGATTCGAACGTCAAAAAGATGCTTTGCACCGTGTTTCCGTTCGCCCCGTTGTAGACGCCCCCGCTGTTCTGCGGGTTGTCGCTGGTGACGAAGCTCACGAAATCGTCCGAGAGCCGCCGCACCTCCGGCTCCTCCATGCTGGTCGAGATCGTCTGGCCGCCCTTGAGCTGGATATCCACTTGCGCCCTGTTCATCGAACACTCCCTGGATGCCGTACGGCACCCCCTCTGCTGGATGGGGCGGCGGTCCGGAACCGGAGCCGCCGCCGGTACACCGGCGGCCTGAAGGCTTGTACGGCCGCCATTTCGCGCGCGACCCGCAACCTAGCGGCCGCTGAAGCCGCTCCGGCCACTCCTCGCGCCGGCGGAGCTGCCGCCGGACGAGCGCGAGAAGCCTCCCCCTCCGCCGGAGGGGCGCCCGAAGCTGCCGCCGCCCGAGCGTGAGCACCGGTGCCGCCGTCCGGCCGCGAAAAGCCGCCGCCCGTCGATCCACCGCCGGAGGGACGCGAAAAACCGCGGCCCCGGCCCTGCGGGGTGAGCGTATAGCTGCCCGTGCCATTCGGTGTGGAGAACCCGCCCCGCGTGCGCCCGCTGCTGTCTCGCGGGGTAAAGCTACCGGTTGGGCCACCGCTGTAGCCGGGAGTGCGAATCCCGATACCGGGTCCGGGGACATAGACAGGTGGTGGACTGGTATAGACGGGCCGACGGGGCGCGCACCCCCCGACCAGCGCCAGCGCGATCAACGCGCAGCTTGCGACCGGACGCCGCATGAAACACTCTCCCTTCAAATCACCGCTTCCGAGCCGTCCGCTCGTGCGGCGGCCGGACGCCGGAGTAGATTGC
>CAYQDT010000352.1:0-4191 GCA_964416225.1 uncultured bacterium | reverse complement strand
CACCCGCCGCACTGCCACCTTCTTGCGACGGGCCGGCATCTCGGCCCCCGGCTTGTCCGCTTTACCGGTTACCCGCTTTCCCGCTTCTGAACGCACCGAGGCTACCTCCGGTTACGGTGAGCACCTGATTCCGCAGGCCGGGGGCTGCCGCGTCCCCCGCGGTACCGTCCATCACGCGGGCTCCGGCTCCGCCCGCGCTGCTGCCCGGGGTGGATTACAATAACGGAGCACGATGAAAAGCTCCACCATCCCCCTCCTTGCATGTCCCGCGGGAACCGGCTCCCCGTCCTGCGGCGGTATGCTCGTCGAAAGCCCACCGGCACAGCTTCCGACGCTCGCTTCCACCCGGCTCCCGGACGAACTGCTGGAGGGCGGGCTCCGCTGCCTCCACTGCGGTACCGAGTTTCCGATCCTCGCCGGGGTGGCAATCCTCGCGCCCCAGCCGGAGGAGTATCTCCGCCGCTACGGGCGCTGCATCCTGCGGGATATCGACCGGCACGGAACGCTCACACCCGCCGCGCGCGCCTGGCTCGGCCGCCGCACCGGCAGGGAGGCGGAAGCGGCGGACTACGGCGCGGACTTTCGCTTTTCGCAGCAATTCGAGGAGCCGTGGGACGTGGCGATGGCCGTCGCGGAGCCGCCGTCCTACCTGTACGGTGGCTTTGCGGAGTGGCTCCGCAGCCTCTCCGGCGACGGCCCGTATGACATCCTGGCGGATTGGGCCACGGAGCTCACGCGAGAGCAGAACCTGCTGCTGGACGCCGGCTGCGGGGGCGGCGGGCTGATCGCACGGGCGGGCGGGCGGTTCCAGGCGTCGTTCGGCATCGATTTCTCGTTCCTGGCCGTCCTCCTGGCGCGCCGCGCCGTGCTGCACCGGCCGGATCCCGAGCGCTCCTACATGCTTCCGGTGCTGCGCGGCGCGAGCGTTGAGCGCCCGCTGCGGATTCAGACCCTCTCCAACGCGGAGTTCATGGTCGGAGACTGCCGGACCGTCCCCTTTGCCGCGGACTTGTTCGATGCGGTGTGCAGCAGCAATGTGATCGACATCGTCGGGATCGAGGCGCCGCTTCGCGAGGCGGGCCGCGTGCTGCGGCGGGACGGCCTGCTGGCGCTCTCCGATCCGTTCTATTTTCGCGACGGGGAAGCCCCTCCGGGCGACCCCCGCGACGCGGTACAGCAGGTGCTTACCACGGGCGGCTTCCACATTGAGCAGCTTCGAGACGGGGTGCCCTGGGCCTGGGCGACGTACAACCGGCACTGGCGGATCTACTTCAACTACTGTCTCGCCGCGCGCAAGTGCTGATCTCCCCGTAGCTGCCGGCCGCGCGTCCGAACCCGCGTCGCCGTCCGCTCCCCACGCGGCGCTCCGGATTCCCGCCGGAGCGATTCGCTCCGTCCGGCGGCCTTCCCGTGCGCGGGGCGGGTGCCGTGAGAGGGCACCGGTGGGCCCGGGCCGCTCCCGGTGCGGCGCTTCCCGCCAACCGGTGGAGGCGCCGGCGCATTCAGACGGGTGAGGCCGGAAAGTCCAGCCGGAACGCCCCAGCCGGGAACCCGGCGGCGGAACCCGCGGCAAGTCCGGTCCGTTCACATGGCAGGCGCGGCATCACGGCCGAGGGAGGTATGCGATGCAACGGGGGGCAGCAGCAGGGGTGGCCATCGTCGTCCTGGCGCTGGGAGCGCTGGGAACCAAGATGGCGGTGGATGCCGCGCGGCCCAAGGGTAGCGACCAGGAGCAGCTCGCCCGGATGCTCGTGGATGCGGAGTCCGCCGTGGAGCGGGGCGACGTAGGGGGCGTCACGCGGTACGTCTCGCCAGATTACCGGGACAACCTGGGGCTTTCCGCCACCAGTGTGAAGTACCAGATCAGCGACTACATCCGGAAGCGGCGCAGCATCCAGCTCACCATCCCCTCCCGCACCGTCCACGTGACGGTCAATCCGGATGGACGCACGGGTAGTGTGCAATTCCATCTTTCGGCCCAGACGGCCAGCGAGAGTGGCTCTTCCCGAGGCGACATGGACCTCTCGCTGCAGGTGCGCAAGGAGCGGGTCTACTACTACCTTGTCTTCCCCGGGGAAGAGTGGAGGGTGACCTCGGCGGACGGCTACAGCGGCATGGAAGGTCTCTGATGCTCGCGCGTGCGAATTCCTCGAGGGCGGACGGCAGCCCGCCCTCGGCGGGGAGCGTTACCCGGCCGTGAGCCGCCGGAGTGCGGGCAGGGAGCGACGTGATGGAGCTGGTGCTGCGACAGCACGCGGAGCAGGAGTTCGCCGCTGAACGGGACGAGCTGGAGCGGGCGGATGATCGCCAGCGCCCTCCCAGGTGGCGGCTCTCGCCCTGGGCGGTAAAGCTCTACCTGCTCGGGGGCACACTTCCGAACGGGTTTGTGGTCTCTCCCAAGTACATCGGAAACCGCCGCCTGATCGAAATCGCAATCGCCACTCTCGCGACGGACCGGGCGCTCCTGCTCCTGGGCGTGCCCGGCACCGCGAAATCGTGGGTCTCCGAGCACCTGGCCGCGGCCATTTCCGGGGATTCGACGCTGCTCATTCAAGGCACCGCGGGCGTCAGCGAAGAGGCGATCCGCTATGGCTGGAACTACGCGCGGCTCCTGGCCGAAGGCCCCTCTCCCGCCGCGCTTGTCCCGAGTCCGGTCATGACTGCCATGCGGGACGGAAAGATCGCGCGGGTTGAAGAGCTCACGCGCGTCCCGGCGGATGTCCAGGACACCCTGATCACCATTCTTTCCGAAAAGACCCTCCCGGTGCCGGAGCTTGCGACCGAGGTTCAAGCGGTGCGCGGCTTCAATCTCATCGCCACCGCCAACAACCGGGATCGCGGCGTCAATGAGCTCTCCAGTGCGCTCAAGCGGCGCTTCAACACGGTCATCCTTCCGGTGCCGGACTCGCCGGACGAAGAGGTGGAGATTGTGCGCAGCCGGGTGGCCAGCCTCGGCCGCGCCCTGGAGCTGCCGGCGGAGCCGCCCGCGCTGGAGGAGATCCGGCGGGTGGTCACCATTTTCCGCGAGCTGCGGGAAGGCCAGACGGCGGACGGAAAGACCCGCTTGAAGAGCCCGAGCGGAACACTGAGCACCGCCGAGGCGATTTCCGTGGTCACCAGCGGGCTCTCCATGGCCGGGCACTTCGGCGACGGCACACTCCGGGCGGGAGATCTGGCCGCCGGAATCGTTGGATCGATCGTCAAGGACCCCGTACAGGACCGGGTCGTCTGGCTGGAATACCTGGAGACGGTCGCCCGGGAGCGGGAGGGCTGGCGGGACCTGTACCGGGCATGCCGGGAGGTCAGTTGAGGCGCCCGCGGAGCGACGCCGTCACCCCGGCACTCGCGGTTGCGGCTCCGTGCCGGCGTCGCAGGCACAGGAGCGGCGGATGAACGAGCGCGAGATTCGAATCGGGATCCTGGGCGGGGGCCGCTGGACCCAGAGCGTCCACCTCCCAAACCTGCGCCGGGTACCGGGCGCGCGGGTGGTCGCCGTGAGCTCCAACAGCCTCGAGCGGCGCCAGGCGTGCCGGAGCGCGTGGGGCAGCGGACTCTGCTTCTACGAAGAGCCGGAAGATCTGCTCGAGGACGAGCTGGACGCCGTCCTCATCTGCACGCCCAATCACACGCACGAGGCGCTCTCGCTCCGCGCGCTCGAGCGCGGCCGGCACGTCCTGTGCGAGAAGCCGGCCGCATTCACCGCGGAGGGGGTCGACCGGATCGCCGCCGCGCGGAACCGGGCGGGGACCGTCTTCCAGGTTGATCTCGAGCTCCGCTATTCCGCCGCGGTGCAACGGATGGAGCGGCTGATCCGTTCCGGCGAAGTCGGCGCCGTCACCATGCTCCACTGCTTTCTGCTGCGGAACTGGGCCGGCACGCGGGGGTGGCGCAGCGAGCCGGAGCGGTCCGGAGGGATCTTTCTGGAGCTGGGGATCCACTACCTGGACCTCTTCAACCTGCTTGCGGACAGCACGCCCCGCCGGGTCTTCTCCGTTGGCCAAAGCCCTGCGTCCGGCCACCTTCCGGAAAGCGTGTGCTGCTCCCTTGAGTACGCCAGTGGAGCGGTGGCGAGCCTGGGAGTTACGCTGCTCGGACAGGCGCGCAAAGAGATCGCCCTCCACGTCGTGGGGACGGAGGCGCGCCTGGAAGCCGAGCTTCTGGCGGGACGGGTTTTGCTCTGGCGGCGGGGCG
>CAYQDT010000351.1:0-5115 GCA_964416225.1 uncultured bacterium | reverse complement strand
CAAAATCAGTTTTCGGGGGTGAGGCTGCGGAGGAACGGGGCCGTAGGTTGAACATACGACCAACCAAATCGCGGCAAAGTTGCACTCATTCATATAATAGTGGTGCCGCCCACGCAATGCTGCTTGGGCGCGCTCCGTTTTCCTAAAAAGCCGCCCACCCCGGAGAGACTCCATGCCAGTGGCCGAGGCGCGCCAGCGAATTCAACACATCATCACGGAAATCGAGAAGGTCATCATCGGCAAGCACGCCGTGGTGGAACGCGCGCTGGTGGCGCTGCTTTCCAGCGGCCACCTCCTGATCGAGGACGTGCCCGGCGTGGGGAAGACCATGCTGGCGCGGTCGATCGCGCGCTGCATCGACGGCACCTTTCGCCGGATCCAGTTCACGCCGGACCTGCTGCCGGCCGACATCACCGGAACCGCCATCTACAATCAGAAGACCGCGGAGTTCGAATTCCGCTCCGGCCCGGTATTCGCCAACGTGGTGCTGGCGGACGAGATCAACCGCGCCACCCCGAAGACCCAGTCCAGTCTCCTGGAAGCGATGGAAGAGTTCCAGGTCTCGGCGGACGGCGAGACGCGCCCCCTCCCTCGCCCCTTTTTCGTGATCGCCACCCAGAACAGCGTCGAATACCAGGGCACCTTCCCGCTTCCGGAGTCGCAGCTCGACCGGTTTGTGATGCGCCTGTCCATGGGGTACCCGGCGGCCGTGGACGAGGTCGGCATCCTCACGCGCCAGCTTTCCGGCCATCCGATCGAAACGGTCCGGCCGGTGATCGAGGCCAGCGAGCTGGACCGCCTGCGCGGGCTCATCCGGGAGGTGCGGGTGAGCGACCCCGTGAAGGAGTACATTGTGGATCTGGTCTCCGCGACTCGCGAGTCCCCGCAGCTCGCTCTTGGCGCGAGCCCCCGAGCCACGCTGGACCTGCTCCACTCCATCCAGGCCCTGGCCTTCATGCGCGGGCGGGACCACGTCCTCCCGGATGACGTCAAGGAGCTGGCCGACTCCGTGCTCTCGCATCGGGTCATCCTCCAGCCGGAAGCGCGCATGCGCCGGGTGGATGCCGTTTCCGTAATTCGGGACCTCCTGCGACAGGTCCCGGTTCCGGTCACGGCCTGACGGTCGAACCAACGGGTCGCGGAACGCACCGCACCCGGGAGCTCTGCTCGCGCATGCGGATCTCGAACGCCTGGGAGCCCGGGCCGGGCGCAGCGCACCGGCCACCCGGATCACCCCTCACCCGCGCCTGAATCGCCAGCCTATGCCGCCGACCCCGTACCGCCCGGACCCGCTCTCGCACTTCAGCGGTGCGAAATGGACGACGCTGTACGCCGCGGGGGCGGTAATCGCGCTGGTGGCGTGGATCCTGAACGTCGCGCAGCTCTACTGGATGGCCGCGACGATGTTCCTGCTTCCGCAGTTGAGCCGCCTGTTCTCATGGCTGGAGCAGCTTGGGCTGGATCTGGATCGGCAGCTTCCGGCTTCCGCCGGGCAGGGGGACGTCGTGACCGTCCGGCTGCACGCGGTGAACCACGCGCCGCTGCCGAAGCTGCACGTCTTCATCACCGACGAGCTTCCGGCCGGTCTCACCCCCCTGGAGCCGATGCCGCTGGCAATCCAGGTGCCGCCACGCGGGGAAACCACCCTCTCCTATCAACTGCGCGCCGGCAGGCGGGGCCTTCACCGGCTGAACACGCTCCGGCTCCAGAGCATGGACCTGCTGGGGATCAGCATCCGGGGACGAGCAATCCCCGCCCCGGCGGAGATCGTGGTCTATCCCAGAGTGGTACCTCTGCCGGAATCGCTGATCCCGCCCCGGGCGGAAAGCGGGCGCGCTTCCGAAGAGACCGCCGCCCGCAAGGGAGACGGCGCCGGGTTCTATGGCATCCGGGAGTACCGCCCCGGCGACCCCCTCCGCCACGTCCACTGGCGAACCGCCGCCCGTCTGGGGCGCCTGACGGTGGTCGAGTGGGAAGCGGAGGAGGCGAGGGATACCGCGCTGGTCGTTGACACGCGCGCAAGTGTCGTTGCGGATCTGGGGGATGGAACCACCCTGGATGCCGCTGCCGGACTCGCGGCGTCGCTGGCATACGCGCTGCTGGAGCGGGGAGACCTGGTCCATCTGCTGGCCCCGGGAACCACGCCGCCTCACGCTCCCCCGATGCGCGGCACCGCCGCCTTCAGGGACCTGCTGGATAGCCTGGCGCGGATGGGTGCGGAGGAGCAGCTCACGCCGCTGGCGGCCGTGCGGGAGCTCGCGGTGCGGGTCGCCGCCGGAACACGCATCTGCTGGATCACCCCCGTGCTGGACGAGGAGTATTTCGCGTCGGTCCAGCTCCTCCAGGGCTCCGGCCTGGCCGTGACCACGTACCTGCTTTCGGCCGTCGAGGCGGAGCATCCGGAGAGCAGCGGCCGCGAGGTCCCGGGCGCCGCCGGCGAAACCGTGTTCCCGCTCCATCGCGGCGATTCCCTGGTCAGCCGCCTACTCGGATGAGCGGGCGCGGAGGTGCGAGTGGCTCCGTCCGGACGAAGCGCGGCATTCGGAGCGGCCCGCCCGCGCACCGGCGGGAGCTGGTTCGGGCGATCCCCTACGGAAGAGGATCGCGGCCGATGGGATCCGGACGGCCCCGCCCTACTTGACACCGCGCCGGTGCGGGTGAAATCGTAGACTGGCTGCATCCGCCGGAAGAAATGGCGGGAGACGCGGCGGGAGAATTGAGGTCCAGGTGGCACTCAGCGCAACCCAACCGATTCCGGACAGTACGGCGCGCATGTGGGCGGAGCGCCTGCCCCTGTACGCGGCGAGCCTCATCGTGACGCTGGCCGGGATCGGCGCGGTGGGGGTCAGCATCACGGCCACTCACTGGACTCTGGTCTGGGCGCTGCTGGCAGTGGTGGGACACGGGGTGAGCCTGGCGCTGCGCCGCTGGCGCGTCGCTCCCGAGCAGGTGTTCTACCCGGTCATGCTGCTCGGCTGCTCCCTCGCGTTCCAGCAACTGCTGATGGGCACTCCCCTCTCCGGTCTCGATGGGAGTGTCTCGACGATGCCCACCGACATGGCGACGGCGGTGGTGGTCGGCGCGCTGGCGGTGGTCCGCTGTTTCACGCTCGTCTCCGATACGGCGCTGCTCTTCAGCCCGGTGCCCGCCATCACGATGCTGGCGCTCGTGGGGAGCAGCAACCCGAACCCGGAGGTGCCGATCTTCTTTGGCCTGGTGGTGCTCGGCGCCCTGTTCACCTGCGGCTATGAAGCGCACCTCCGGCGCGGCGAGCGGGTACGCCGCACCGCCGGACTGGTGACGTACTACCTGCTGGCCGCCTGGGCGATGACGCTCGCGGTGGCGCTGGCGGCACTGGCGGCACCGCTGGCGGTGCAGCCGGTGGTCGCCCAATTCTCCCCATACGCTCTGCCCGCCATGAGCCGGATGAAGATGATGCTCAACTTCACCCAGGCCAACAGCAGCCAGGCGCCGGTGGGGCAGGGTCCGATCACGCTGAGCCCCACCCCCCTCTTCGAGGTCTACGCGCGAGAAGGCGGCAAGCTTCGGACCACAGTCTTCAGCACCTACACCGGAAGAGAGTGGACCACGGACCGACAGCCGTACACCGTGCAAAAGGAGAACGAGGGCCGCGTCGGCATGCCGGGTGAGCCACGCTCCGGACTGGACTACCCCCAGCCGCCGGCCTTCCGCTTCCGCTTCCCGCGGGACCCTGACCTCGCGGCGGACGTTCCGAGTCACCGGCTGGTGGAGCGGCTGGTAACCAAGAGCATGGTGGCGCCGCCGATCCCGGCATTCGGCCGCATCCGCGAGCTGCACTACCCGGGGGCGACGGTGACGGTGGACGCCAGCGGCTGCGTCAGCGGTGTCGGGCACCTCAGCCCGGACCGCGTCTTCGACGTCCTATCGGAGGTGCCGGATTACACGCCGGCACAGCTCCGCGCGGCCCCGCGCGTCGACCCGGACCAGTTCCCGGAGCTCGAGACCCTGCAGCTCCCGCAGAGCGCTTACCGCGTGCAGGCTCTCGCACAGCGCATCACCGCGCGCTTTCCCAACCCTTACGACCAGGTGACCGCGATCATCGGCTACATCGAGCGAAACTGCCGGTATTCGTTGATTGAGGACGTCACGCCGCTGGGCGAGGACGCGGCAACCCACTACCTGTTCAACTCTCGCCGCGGCGCGTGCGACCTCGCTGCCACCGCTTCCGCGGTGATGTGCCGCTCCGTCGGAATACCGGCTCGGGTAGCGGTAGGATATGTCGCCGAGGAGGCGCTCCCTCAGGGCGGCGGATTTCTCGTCCGGCAGGAGCACGCCCATATGTGGCTGGAGGCGTTCTTCCCGGGCTGCGGATGGGTGGCCTTCGATCCCGCGCCGCCGCTTGCCAGCATCAAAGACCATCCGCTGGACATGTTCTGGTACAAGCTGCACGAATGGTTCAGTAAGGTCGGGGGTGGGGGGATGGACGCCGCGCTGCTGCTGACGGTGATTTTTGTCACGCTCGCCATGGTGGCGTACGTCCTGATCACCGGCCGGGAACCCCGGGTGCGTACGGATGGGCCGGTCGTCCCGCCGAGAATTGGCCGGGAGGCGGCGCGCGTCTACCAGCGAGCGCTCGACCTGCTCGCCCGGCGTGGCTGGAGCCGGCAAGTGTGGATGACCGCGGATGAGTACTGCCGCGCAATCACGGGCGAATGGGGAGCATATCCGGAAGCGTGCGGGGCACTCCGCGAGCTCACGGAGCTCTTTGACCGCGCCTATTACGGGGAAGACCCGTCCGCGGAGGTGCTGCAAGAGGCGCGGTCGGCGCTGCTTCGATTGGAGCGGTGCGCGCCGCACCGTCCCCGCGACGGAAAGCGAACCGGGTCCGGCGCCCCGGCCGGCAGCTCCGCGGCGGGTCCGGCCTGATGGCGCGCACCGCGAAAGCCGGATCTCCCCGGGCCTACGTCCTCTGGGGACAGGATGAGCTGCGCAAGCGGGAGGCTCTCCAGGCACTCATCGCCACCCTGGTCCCCCTGGAGGACCGGGAGCTCGACGTGGAATACCTGGACGCCGGCAACCCGGGCACGAGCGGCGACTCCAAGCCGAGTGGTGGACGCGTTAACGTTCGGTCCG
>CAYQDT010000350.1:0-5124 GCA_964416225.1 uncultured bacterium | reverse complement strand
TCATCACCTGCAGCGAGTCGACGCGGCGGGACCTCGTGGAGCTGTACGGGATTCCGCCGGAAAAGATCTGGGTGACGCCCTACGCCGCGGACTCCGTCTACCGGCCCATGGACCGCGATGAGGCGTGCCGCGCCGTGCGCAAGCGGCTTCGCGTTCCCACCCCGTACGTGCTCTCGGTGGGGGTGCTCCAGCCGCGAAAGAACCTGCCGCGCCTGGTGCGGGCGTATAACCGGGTCGCCGCCGAATTCCCGCACCGGCTGGTGATCGTCGGCAAGGAGGGCTGGGCGAACGAGGAGCTTCGCACCGCAATTCGCGCCGCGCCGGCGGGTAAGGAGCCGTTCTTCACCGGCTACGTGCCGGACGCGGATCTCCCCCCACTGTATGCGGGGGCCGACCTCTTCGCCTACCCCAGCCTGTATGAGGGGTTCGGCCTACCGCCCCTGGAAGCCATGGCTTGCGGCACCCCGGTGCTCACGGGAGACACTTCCTCGCTGCCGGAGGTGGTCGGCGACGCCGGCGTGATGGTCCCGCCACAGAGCGAGGAGGCGATTGCCGACGCGATCAGCGCGCTGCTCTCCGACGAACGCCGGCGCGAAGCGCTGTCCGCGGCCGGCATCCGGCGCGCCGCGGAGTTCAGCTGGGAGCGTACCGCGCGTGAGACGCTGAACGTTTACCGCCGGGTGATGGAGCGGTGACCGCAAAAACCCAACAGAAGTTGCGTGAGAGAGCGACTCGTCCGGGGTAACCCCAGGCTACGCTAAGACGTGCGGCCGGTTGGGATGTGGCCGCGCTCGGGGTGGAGGGCGCTCCATCACCGGTATACCGGAGCCGGAGGGCTCTTTCCCGGCCCGTGAGTAGCCCGAGGGTTGCGGGCGTATGCAGGAGGATGGTTTGGAGTTCAATCAGGTCGACGGCGCGCTCGCCGCGGGCGAGGCGCTCATTGCCGAAGCTGAGGCGGACAGCACCGCTTCTGCCGGAAGCTCGGCTGCGGGCGAGTGCGCGGCGGTGCCGCCCGCCCAGCGCGGAGGCAATGCCGTCGTGGAAAAATATGGGCGGGAGTACATGGCCAACCTCGGCCGGAAAGGCTCCCAATCGGTGATCCGCCGCTACGGGCTGCGCTTTTATTCGGAGATCGCGGCCCGGAATAAAGGGGTGAAGAAGCGCCGGAAGGGCGCGGGGCCCGCCGAGCAGGGGTAGCCGCCCCCGCCGGAGAAACAGAAAGGCGACGGGAGGGCGGGGTGAGTGCCTCGCCCTTTGCCGCGTATAGGATGGTAGAGCCGCTATTCCCCTCCGAAGGCCAGCCATGTCCCCACGCCTGAAACTGCTCCTCCGCCTGGGCGGCTTGCTCCTCGTGCTGGCCTGCGTCCTCGGCCTGGCGCGCTCCCAGGGGCCGAAAGACCGGCCGAACTTCACCGGACAGGACCTGGAAGGCCGGACCTGGTCCCTGGCCGACTACCGGGGCAAGCAGCCGGTGATCGTCTCGTTCTTCGGCCTGACGTGAGCGGGCTGCGGTGAGGAGTTTCCTCACCTCGTCCGGCTCCAGCAGAAATACGCAGATCGCGGGCTGAAAGTGGTCCTGATCGCCGCGGAGCCGACTGACGAGCTGAAGAGCGATCCGCGCGTGGCGACCGCGCCGGTCACCTTTCTCTCGAACGCGGCCGCCATCTACCAGCAGTACGACGTGGACGCCATTCCGCACACTTTCTATTTCGACCGCGGGGGTCAGGTCGCGCTGGAGACAGAGGGCTACAGCAGCACCGATTTCTCGCTCCTGGAGAAGCGCGTGGCGTCCGAACTGGGAGGGAGCGCCGCGGCTACCTATCCGGCACCGCAGCTCGCGCGCCGCTAGCCTGCGCCGGTCCGCCCCGCTCCGCGGGAAACGGAGGCCGATCCGCCCCACGCGCGGAACTGCCGTCTGGGCACTCCAGCCACTCACCCGCTCGCTCACACGTCCCATGCCCTCATCCCACCCGGTGACGATCATCGCCACGGACTGTGGCAGCACCACCACCAAGGCCATCCTGATCCGCAAAGAAGGGGAGGAGTTCCGCCTTGTCACCCGGGGGGAAGCGCCCACCACCGTCGAGGCTCCGTTCGACGACGTGACGGTGGGCGTCGTCAATGCCGTCCGCGAGCTCGAGGAGCTCTCCGGCGAGACGTTCCTGGAGCACGGCCGGGTGCTGGCGCCGCGCGGCGCGACCGGCGAGGGGGCGGACTACTACCTCTCCACCTCCAGCGCCGGCGGCGGGCTGCAGATGACGGTGGCGGGCGTGGTGAAAGGCATGAGCGCGGAGAGCGCGAACCGCGCGGCGCTGGGGGCCGGCGCGATCGTGATGGACACCTTCGCCGTGGACGACGGCCGGAAGGATTACGAGCGCGTGGAGCGGATCCGGGCGCTCCGGCCGGACATGCTCCTGATGGCAGGCGGCACGGACGGCGGGACGGTCACCCACCTGGTGGAGATAGCGGAGATGCTGGTCTCGGCGGATCCCCGCCCGCGCCTGGGAATCGGGCTGAAGATCCCGGTGATCTACGCCGGGAACCGGGAGGCGCTGGCGCCCGTGCGCGACGTGCTCGACGGCCGCGTTGAGCTGCATCCGGTGGAGAACGTGCGCCCCTCCCTCGATTGCGAGCACCTGGGCCCCGCCCGCGAGGAGATCCACGAGCTCTTCCTGAAGCACGTGATGCAGCAGGCGCCCGGCTACGGGAAGCTGCTCACCTGGACCAGCGCGGACGTGATGGCCACGCCGAACGCGGTGGGCCGGATCATCGAAACGATCGCGCGGCGGGAGGGGATCAACGTCCTGGCGGTCGACATCGGCGGCGCGACCACGGACGTCTTCTCCGTCTTCTCCGGGGTCTACAACCGGACGGTCTCAGCGAACCTGGGAATGAGCTACTCGATCTGCAACGTCCTCACGGAGGCGGGCGTCGAGAACATCGCGCGGTGGGTGCCGTTCGCCATCGAGCCCGCGGAGCTGAGAAACCGGCTCCGCAACAAGATGATCCGGCCCACCACGATCCCCTACACGCTGGAGGACCTCCTGATCGAGCAGGCCGTCTGCCGCGAGGCGCTGCGGCTGGCCCTCGATCACCACCGGAGCCTGGCCCGGGGGCTTACCGGCGTCCAGCAGGAGCGCAGCATCGGGGATCTCTTCGAGCAGCAGGCCACCGGCGAGACGCTGGTCAACCTGATGGACCTGCACATGATCGTGGGGTCCGGCGGCGTGCTCTCCCACGCGCCGCACCGCGGCCAGTCCGCCCTGATGATGATGGACGCCTATCAGCCGGAAGGCGTGACCGAGCTGACGGTCGACAGCATTTTCATGATGCCCCAGCTCGGCGTGCTCTCGACCGTACTGCCGGAAGCCGCCACGCAGGTCTTCGACCGCGACTGTCTCATCCGCCTGGGGACCGTCATCGCCCCGGTCGGTCTCGCCCGGGGCGACGAACCTCTCGCCGTGGTGCGGCTGGACGGCCGCGAGGTCCCGATCCGGCCGGGCGCTCTCGAGGTCCTGCCCCTGGCAGAGGGGAAATGGAAAGAGGTGGTCATCACTCCCGCCCGGTGCGTGGACGTGGGGGCCGGAAAGGGGAAGCCGCACACGGCGCGGGTCCGGGGCGGCGTCACGGGCCTGATTCTGGACGGGCGGGGCCGCCCGCTTCAACTCCCGGCGGAGCCCGCGACGCGTGCGGCGAAGCTCCGGGAATGGCTCCGGGCACTGAGCCTCCCGGTGCCGTAGCCGTCGGACCGGCCCCGGGTCCGCGGGCCACCGACCGGCGATGGGATATCCCCAACACCGGTGCACCCGACCGCCCCAAAAAAGCTACTATCAACGGACGCGACGGGCGGGCGCCCGCGACGACCACAGCCCCGCAGCGGAGTGCGGCATCGTTTCCATTTCCCGGAGGCAGCTATGCCGGGGCAGCAGTTTTCGGACCAGGACCGCCAGGTGATCGTCCGGTTGAACGACGACACTCTCGCCTACCAGCCCACCGGCCAGGACGGGTGGAAGTGCCGCCTCTCGGAGGTGGGCTGGACCTCGTCGCTGCGGGACCATCACGGGGTGCGGGAAATCCGGCTGCACTCCCGGAACGACCGCGTCGCGGCCGTGCTGCCCTACTTCGACGGCATCGAACGGTGCTACGTGGCGCTGGTCCGCCACCTGGTCGAGCGCCCCATCTTTCACCCGGTACGGGAGCAGCTTCCCTCCCAGATCCCACTTCTGGAGCGAGTCCTGTGGCTGGCATGTCGGAGCGTGCCGGAAGATGGAGCCTGGCAGCTCATCCACGTTGAGGAGAGTGCGGGCGTGATCGCAGCCACCGGCGGCCTGGTGCTTGCCGCCGGAGCGAAGCCGCTGGAGCGCATCGCGTGGAGCGAGCTCTGCGGGATCCGCTGCCGCTACGCCTCACCCTTTCAGGCGGCCCCGGCGGTCTATTTCTTCCAGCGCGATCGCTACTGTGAACTGCCGCTCTCCTGCCCCTCCGACGAGTTCCTCGAGGCGTGCGCGCGCCGCGCCCGCAGCGAGGCCCCTTTCCGGCTGACCGGGATCCGCTGCCAGGATCCCCAGCTCGCCATGAACTTCGCGCCGGAACTGGAGCGGCTCCGCGACTCCGGGTTCATCCAGCCCGATGAGACGGTGTGGGCGTGCGCCTTCGGCGAGGGCCGCGGGCAGCTTCTGCACCCCACCGACGTGCCGCCCAACGAGCCTGCCGACACGCCGGACCGGACCGAGCTGTTCCTGACCGATCGCCGCCTGCTCCGCGTCATGTATCCGGCCGATGGGAGCCCGGCCACCCGGGAGGCGGTGCTGCTGGACCGTCTCCCCCGGCTCCGCCGCTCCGGCACCACGCTGATCCTCGGCGGGCTGGAGCTGGACACCGACCCGGCCCAGCCGCTGGATATGGCCGAGCAGTTCGTGCAGGGCTACCGCGGCCTCCTTCGCAGCAGCCTCAACCCGTTTGCGTCGGAGCCGGAGGGCGTCCAGGCGACCGTGGCGGAGCTTTCCTCGACCCCGGAGCAGCAGCTGCGGGAGCTGCAGCGTCTCCACCACCTCGGCTTCCTCTCGGACGCGGAGTTCGAGGAGCAGGCTGCGGCGCTCGTCGCCGGTCCGTCGAGACCCCCGC
>CAYQDT010000349.1:0-5125 GCA_964416225.1 uncultured bacterium | reverse complement strand
AGGAACTTTGGGGCAGCTACACCGAAAAGCTCATGCATAATCCGGGCTAGTGCCCGTCTTCGCTGAGCCGTAAGGGGGTGCTGACACGATGGGGACACCGGTGATTCCCTTGGGGCAGAGTCACCGGAGTTCACCATGGCGTTGCCTTCCACTCCCCACCAGCCCGAGTTCACGCTCGAGCAACCGGAGCAGGCCCGCAAAATCGCCGACGGCCGGCAGTGTCCGCACGTCCAGGTGCTCCGCGCCGCCGCACCCTCGTGGTGGCGGGAGAGCCCGCCATCCGTCATGCACCTGCGGGCCTCCGCTGCGGCCTGGCCCCGCAAACCGTGTACCAGTGGCGCCGCCGTTGGGCTACCCACGGCTGGAGCCTCACCACTTCCGGTGCGGCGGCGCGCCGGGGCTCACCGGCACTCTCTTTGCATCCAGGAACCCACCGCGCGCGGTTCACGATACGATTAGGGGGGCCGGATGGGGCTCTTCCCGGCGCCGCGCGCGGGGCCGCAGGCACCGCTCACGGTCGCGGTGTTCCCGCGGTGTGGCAAGACGACTGCTGTGCCCGTCCCGCCGAGGGATCCGTTCGCGGTGCAGCCCGGACACAGCTCCGGATGCCGGACGCGGAGTGCCGGCCGGCCCGGCGCTCCGAACCGCCGCCGCTCTACCATGTTGACTGCGACTACTGCGCGAGAAAGAGGTTGGGAATGAGCAAAGAGGGAGCGGGCGCGGCGACGCCGCAGGTAGCTCGCGGCCTGGAGGGGATCGTCGCCGCCGCCACCCACATCGCCGAGGTCGACGGCCAGGCCGGGCGGCTGACCCTGCGCGGCTACGACATCCAGGAACTGGCCGGCAAGACCGAGTTCGAGGAAGTGGCCTACCTGCTCTGGCATGGCAAGCTCCCCAACCGCGCCGAACTGGACGCGCTGCAGGCCGAGATGCGGCAGGCGCGCGAGCTGCCGCCCGCGGCGCTGGAGGCGCTCCACAAGCTGGCGCCCCACGCTTCCGGCATGCACATCCTCCGGATGGGCGCCTCCATGCTCTCTCTCGGCGACGCGGACGTGGACAACCTGGACGTCGACGCCAACCGCCGGCGAGCGGCCCGCATTCTCGCCCAGATGCCGGCACTGGTGGCGCACACCTGGCGCATCCGGAACGGACAGCCGATCGTGCAGCCCCGGCCGGAGCACGGCATGGCGCAGGGCTTCCTCTACATGCTGGACGGCGAGGAGCCGGAGCAGGCCCGGATCGACGGCCTCAACGCGTACATGACCGCGGTGAGCGAGCACGGCCTGAACGCCTCCACCTTTACCGCGCGCGTGATCGCTTCCACGAATTCCGACATGGTCTCCGCGATCACCGGCGCCGTGGGCGCCCTGAAGGGGCCGGCGCACGGAGGCGTCCCGGGCCCGGTGCTCAAGATGCTGGAGGAGATCGGCACGCCGGCGAACGCGGACGCCTGGATCCGCGGCGAGATGGAGTCGGGCCGGCGGATCATGGGCTTCGGGCACCGGATCTACAAGGTCCGTGACCCGCGCGCCGCGATCCTGGGCGACGCCGCCGAGCGCATGTCGAAGCTGACGGGCGATCGCCGCCTGCTGGACCTCACGCGGGCGGTGGAAGAGACCACCGTGAAGGTGCTGGCCGAGCTGAAGCCGGGCCGGGACCTCTACGCCAACGTGGAGCTGTACGCGGCGCTGATCCTCCACGCCGTCAACATCCCCTCCGACCTGTTCACGCCGGTCTTCGGCATCGCGCGCACCGCGGGGTGGACCGCGCACATCGTCGAGCAGTACAGTGACAACCGGATCTTCCGGCCGCAGTCGATCTACGTCGGCCCGAAGGGACTCACCTGGAAGCCGGTCGACGAGCGCGAGTAGCCCGCTCTCCGGCCATTGGAAACCCTGCAGCCCGCCCGTAACCTCTCCGCGGCGCGGGCTGTTTGATACCGGGTGCCGCGGCGCGGGAAACGCGTACGGTGCACCCGGCGAGGGCTCGCGCGGCCGGGCGCGCACGAGACGGACCCGATGACGGATACGGCGAATCCAATGCTCTGGCTGGCGTGGTTCCTCTTCGCAGCCGTACTGGGCGGGCTCCTCTGGAAGCGGTATCTGCCCGCGGTGCTCCAGGCGCCCCCGATCCCGCGGGAGGCCCCCCGGGCGGCGCCGGCGTGGCTCTTCTGCGAGGAAGGCACGTCGCTGGACCGGCGGGTTCAGTGGTTCGGACTGCGCACCGGCGGGCAGACGATCGTCGGCTCGCGGCCGCGCGCCGCGCGAGACGACACCAGCTTCGTCTACCTCACGGCGGAGGACATCCACGAGGACCATGCGCGCATTGCCTACCGCGCGGAGTCCGCGCGCTACCAGGTGGAAGCCCTGGGCTCCGCGCCCGTGCTCCATAACAATGATCCGCTCCCGCCGGGTGAGACGGCCGAGCTGGCGGACGGCGACACGCTGGATCTGGGAAGGATCTCCCGCTTCCGGTTCACGCTGACCGGTCCGGAGGGCGCCTGATGCCGTACGCGGAGGTCCGGCTGGCCTGGAAAACCCAGGCCGGTCACCGTCACCAGGTGGAAGGGCTGGACAATGAGGACGCGGTCTTCGTCACCCAGCAGCACCCGCTTTTCGATGCCATCCTGATGGTGGCGGACGGGATGGGAGGGCACCCGCGCCCGCGCGAGGCGTCGGAGCTGGCGGTCCGCGCCGCGCGGGAGCTGCTCTTCGACCCGCAGCGGCTGGCGGCCGCGCCGGGGATCGACCAGGCCCTCTCCGGCGCGATACGGGCCGCGCACGCCGCCGTCCGGAGCCTCTGGAAGGGGAGCGGGAAGCCGCCCGGGACCACCCTGAGCATCGCGGTCCTGGCGGAGGGCGTGCTCCACGTGGGCCACGTGGGGGACGGCTCCGTCTACCTGGTGCGGGATGGGGCGTCGCGGGTGCTGGCGGGCGGAGAGACCCGCCGTGCCGGAAACCGGCCCGCGCAGTTCCTCGGCCAGGACCTGCCCGTGGAGATCGAGGGGCGTCAGGTGCGGCTCGCGGAGGGGGACCGCCTGCTGCTCTGCACGGACGGCCTGACCCGGTACTTCCACGAATCGGGAGCCGAGCTGCTGGAGCGGGTGGTGGGGCGGAGCGGGGTGGAGATCGGCAGCATCGCCAGCCAGCTCACCGCGCATGCCCGGCCCGGCGAGTATGACGATGACACCACCGTGGCGTTGGCCGAGGTGACGCGCGTCCATCCCGGCGATCGGCCCGCGCCGGCCCGTACCCCGCCGCAGCCGGTCCCAACTCCGGCGCCGCGCCCCTCGAGGGAGCCCGAAGCCATGCACGTCAAGCAATTTCAAAGCGGCGTCTCGCCCCTCTCCGCGCTGCTGTGGGCCCTGCTGGGCGCGGCGCTGCTGGCGACCGGGTTCGCGGCGGGGCGCTGGTCCGCCCCGCGCGGCGGCGCCCCGGCTCCGGACCCAACGCCTCCCCTCCGCACCCCGGCCACCCCGCAGGAGCTGTCGCACCTGCCCAGCGGAAACCTGATCCTCATGGACCAGCTGGGCGGGCGCGTCTTCACCCTCCCCACCCGCGGCGGGCTGCCCGGCACCCAGCCGCTGCAGCTCCACGCGTTTCAGGTCGGCGCCGGCGGGCGCTTCGTCGATGCCGGCACCTTTCGGCTCGACCCCGGGCGAGGGGAGCTGACCGATCCGGATGGGCGCCGCTACCCGGTGGAGGTGGATCTCTCGCACGGAACCGTCCAGCTCCTCCGCGGCGGGACGCTGGACGTGCAGTCGCGGCCGAGCGGCGCGCGCGTCACCCTGGACGGGCGCGCGCTCGGGGCAGCGCCGCAGCGGCTCACGGTGCCTGCCGGGCGGCACCGCATCCGGGTCGAGGGCCGGACCTGGACCCGGGAGGGCGACGTGGACGTGGTTCCGGGCGGCACGGTGACGTGGAGCGCGGGGCCGCAATGAGACGCAGCCCGCCCACCCCTCGCCTGGCTCCGGGCGTCGACCTGCGCACGGTCGCCGGCCAGGCCGCGCGCGTCCGCTTCTGGCGCGGGGAGGGGTCGTACGCGCGGGTATACGGGGGCGAGTACAGCCTCACCGGTGCCCCCTGCGCGGTGAAAGTGGCGAAGGCGGAGATTCCGGACGCTCCGTCCCGCCTGAACGACGAGCAGCGGCTGCTGGCGCAGCTGGCCCATCCGCAGGTGGTGCGGCTGATCGACTCCGGCGAGCTGGCCTCCAGCGAACCGGCCGGCGTGCCGTTCCTGGTGCTGGAATGGCTGGAGGGCGAGACGCTGCGGGACCTGGTCCAGGCGCGCCGCCGGCTGGCGCTCCGGCAATCCCTGGAGATTCTGGAGGCGGCCGCCGGGGCCGTGGCGCATATCCACAGCCGCGGCCTGACCCACGGCGACGTCCGCGCGGAGAATCTGATCGTGCTTCCGGGGAGGTGCGCGGTGCTGACGGACCCGGCCGGCGTGGGGACGGCGGCGGGAGATGTGCGGGCGCTGGGGCAGGCGCTCCACCTGATGCTCACCGGCTCGGCCCCCGGAGCCGCGCCCCTCCTCCGGACCGCGGCCGGGTACAACCGGAGCGCGGTCCAGCTCTGGGAACGGACGCAGGCCCCGAGCCCACCCTCCGCCGGCGATCTTCTGGCCGAGCTCAGGCGCCTGCGGGCTTCGCTGTAGGGATGCGGCTCCGGGGGCGCCCATGAATCACCACCACATCACCCGCACCGGACAGGCGGGGGAGGCCGAGGCCGCGGCGGAGCTGGCCCGCCGGGGCTACGTCCTCCGCGACCGGAACTACCACTGCCGCGGCGGCGAAGCGGACCTGGTGGCGGACCATGCGGAAGAGCTGGTGTTCGTGGAAGTGAAGACCCGCTCGGAGCTGCGGCACGGCCTGCCGCGCGAGTCGGTCCACCGAACCAAGCAGCGGCGGCTGATCCGCGCCGCCGAGCACTACATCCACCGCTACGGGCTCGAAGAGCGGCCCGTCCGCTTCGACGTGGTGGAGGTGGTGCTGCTCCACGGTGTGCCGGCGGCGGTGGAGATCATTCCGGACGCCTTCTCCCCGGACGACCTGTGACCGCGCCGCGCAGCCCGGATCCGGGCGGGAAATCGGTCTCAAGAACGGCGGCTCGAAAGGAAGAATCTC
>CAYQDT010000348.1:0-5133 GCA_964416225.1 uncultured bacterium | reverse complement strand
GCTTCCGGCGGGTTGATGATGGCCTGGAACTGGGTGATGTCATACATCCCCAGGTTGGAGACCGTGAAAGTCCCGCCTGCGTACTCGTCCGGCTTCAGCCCGCCCTTGCGCGCGCGGCCCGCCAGCTCGCGGACCTCGCGGCCGAGTTGGGAGATCGACTTCTCGCCCGCGTTCTTGATCACGGGGACGATCAGCCCTTCCTCCAGGGAGACGGCCACGCCCAGGTTGATCTGGCCCGGAGTAGTCACCGCGTCCTCGCCCCACTGGCTGTAGAGCTGCGGGAACTTCTTCAGCGCCACCACGGTGGCGCGGAGGACCAGGTCGTTGAAGCTGATCTTCTCCGCCTCTTCCACGCCCACGTTGAACTCCGTGCGGAGCTTCACCGCCGCCCGCATGTCCACGTCGATGGTGAGGTAGAAGTGCGGAATCGTCTGCTTGCTCTGCGAAAGCCGCTTGGCGATCACCCGGCGCATCGGCGAGTTCGGCCGGGACTGGCCCGGAACCGCCGCAGGCGCCGCGGTGGCCGCGGAGGGCGCGGTCACGGCCCGGGTCGGCGTGGCGGGCGCCGCCTTCTGGCCGCGCAGCGCGTCCGTGACGTCCACCTCGATGATCCGCCCGCCGGGACCGGAGCCGGAGACGCTCTGCAGGTCCACCCCATGCTCCGCGGCGACCTTTCGGGCGAGCGGGCTCGCCTTGATCCGCCCGCCGCCGCCAGCGCCTTCCGGCTGCCCGGCAGGGGAGACCTGGCCGGTGGGGGCTGGGGTCTGGTTGAGGTCCGCGGCCGGTCTCGGTACGGCGTGGGCCTGCGGGCTCAGGTCCTCCGCCTTCTGCACGGCCGGGGTCTGTGCCGCGGGGGCCTGTGCCGCCGCTTGAGACGGAGCCGCCGTGCCGTTGCTGCTTGGCTCGCCGATGATGGCGATCGCCGAGCCGACGGGAACGGTTTCGCCTTCCTTGACCAGGATCCGGGTGAGAATACCGGCGTCGGAAGAGGGGATCTCGATGCTCGCCTTCTCGGTATTGATCTCGGCGACGATCTCCTCTTCTTCTACGTGATCACCTTCTTTCTTGAGCCAGCGAAGGATGGTTCCTTCCTCCATCGCGTCGCCCATTTTCGGCATCACTAGTTCCGGCATGAATCAATCCCCCTGCGGTTCCATTCGCGCCGGCGGCCGGCCGGCGATAAAGCGTGCGGCGCGCCGCGTCCACGATACTGGCCTCGTCCGGCGCCCAGAGGCGCTCCAGGTTCTTCGCGTACGGCAGCGGCGTGTACGGGCCGGTCACCATCTCCACCGGGGCGTCCAGCTCATCGAACGCCAGCCGGTTGATCCGCGCGACGATCTCGGAGGCCGCGCTGCAGACCGGGTTCTCCTCGGTCACCACCACGGCCCGGTGGGTCTTCGCGATGGAGTTGAAGAGCGCCTCTTCGTCCAGCGGGACGAGGGAGCGGAGGTCCAGCACTTCCGCCTCGATGCCATCCTGCGCCAGCATCTCGGCGGCGCGGCTGCACATGTGCGCCATGCGGGAGTAGGAGACCAGCGTCACGTGCTTACCCGGGCGGGTGACGTTCGCCACGCCGATCGGCACCACGTCGTCGCCCGTGCCCACTTCCCCCTTGAGGGTGTAGAGCGCCGCGTGCTCCAGGAAGATCACCGGGTTGGGGTCCCGGATCGCCGCCTTGAGCAGGCCACGGGCATCCGCCGGGGTGGAGGGCAGCACCACCTTCAGGCCGGCCATGTACATGAACCACGACTCCAGCGCGTGGCTGTGCTGGGCGGCCAGGCCCTCACCCTTTCCGTTGGGACCGCGGATCACCATGGGGCAGCTGAACTGTCCGCCGGACATATACAGCGTCTTGGCCGCGTGGTTGACGATCTGGTCCAGCGCGCGGATGGCGAAGTTGATGGTCATGAACTCGACCACCGGCTTTAGCCCCATCATCGCCGCGCCTACGGAGAGGGCGGTGAAGCCTTCCTCCGAAATGGGGGTATCGATGACCCGCTTCTCGCCGAAGCGGTCCAGCAGCCCTTCCGTCACGCGGAAGGTGCCCTGGTAT
Organism: uncultured bacterium; assembly: GCA_964416225.1. Classification (GTDB taxonomy): domain Bacteria; phylum Armatimonadota; class SYMT01; order SYMT01; family SYMT01; genus CAYQDT01. The sequence goes on along the minus strand of CAYQDT010000348.1, from coordinate 3,080 downwards.
TGCGCCACCTCTTCCCCAATGATGAAGACCTCGGGGTCCCGCTCCAGCTCTTCGGCCAGCGCCTGGCGCAGCGCTTCACGGTAGGTAATCTCGGGCATCCGTTCGACTCACTTATAGCCGCCGCGGGCGGCGTCCGGGTCCCCTATGGGGGATCAACCTTGCGGCCTGCAAAAACCGGCGCCGGGCGACCCGGAAGGCCCGGCGCCGGTGTGCGTCGGCACGGGGATACCGCACCGGCTCGCCGCACCCACGCCGGCCCGAGCGCCGGTAGCACGGGCCGCCTGCGATCAGGCGTAGATGTCTTCGTAGAGCTCTTCGGGCGCGGGCCACGGGCTCTCATCGGCAAAGCGGAGGCATTCCGCGATCTCCGCGTTCACCTCTTCCTGGATTCGCTTCACGTCATCCTCGGAGAGGGCTTTGCGCTTGATGAGCTCCGCCTCCACCATCCCGATCGGGTCGCGCAGCCGCCATTCTTCCACTTCCTCGGCGGTGCGGTAGCTGCCGGGGTCGGCCGCGCCGTGACCGCGGAAGCGGTAGGTGAGCACTTCCAGCAGCACCGGCTTCTGCGTCTCCCGCACCTGCGGGATCAGCCGCTCGGCCGCCGCGCGCATCGCGAAGAGGCTCATGCCATCCACCCGCTCGCCATGCATCTTGTAGGCGGCGGCGCGCTTGTAGAACTCCGTCTCCGAAGAGGAGCGCTCCACCGACGTGCCCATCGCGTACTGGTTGTTCTCGATGACGAAGATCATCGGCAGCTCCCAGAGGGCCGCCAGGTTCATCGTCTCGTGGAAGATGCCGCACTGGGCCGCGCCGTCCCCGAAGAAGGAGAGGCACACGCCGTTCTGCTCGCGGTACTTCATCGCAAACGCCAGGCCGGCGCCGATGCCGATGCCCGCCCCGACGATGCCGCTGCCGCCGTAGAAGCGGCGCTCCTTGCTGAAGAGGTGCATGGAGCCGCCTTTTCCGCGGGAGCATCCGGTGCCCTTGCCGTACAGCTCCGCCATGGTGGTGTTCACGTCCGCGCCCAGGGCCAGGAAGTGGCCGTGGTCCCGGTAGGAGGCGATCACCGCGTCCTGGGGCTGAAGACAGGAGATGAGGCCGCACGCCACCGCTTCCTGTCCGATGTAGAGGTGGAGATAGCCGCCGATCTTGTTCTGCCGGTAGGCCACCGCCGCGCGGTCCTCGAACCGGCGGATCACCAGCATCTGGCGGTAGAGCCGAAGGAGTTCGTTATTGTCCATGCCGGAACCAGGTACGTCCTGGACTGAAGCCCGGGAGCGGGAGACGCGCGGACTCTGGAGGGAGGTGGCCATGAATAGTTCGCCTGTAAAAGGAACGGACCCGTGGGGCCAGTGCCGAGACCTGGAGACTCGTCCAAGCCTCAATACTTTATCACGGTTTGTGCGGAGTCACGGATGCGGCGAATTTCGCCGTGACGGCGCGTTTTACGGCGGGGTGAGGCCGGTGGAAGAGGCCGTGGCGGGGCGCGGGGAGCGAGCGGGATCGCCGCACGGAGCACCCGGGTTCCGGCACCCGCGGACCGGCGGCGCGCGGAGATTGGGGCGGCCTGCCTAGTAGTGCACCTTCCCCACCTTCAGCCGCTCGTCCCGCTGCAGGTGGGACATGAGCGCAGCCAGGGCAATGCTGTTCAGCTTCGCCTCGGGGCTGTCCGCGCGAGAGGTGAGGACCACCGGCGCCGCCGCCCCCACCACCACCCCGGCCACCGCGCCGCCGCACAGGAAGCTGTAAGTCTTCACCATGATGTTTCCGGCCTCTACGTCCGGGACCAGCAGGATGTCCGCCCGGCCCGCCACCTCGCTCCGGATGCCCTTGATCCGGGCGGAGTCGGCGCTCACCGCGTTGTCCATGGCCAGCGGTCCATCCACGAGCCCCGTGGAGAACTGCCCGCGGTCGCTCATCTGGCCCAGGGCGGCCGCGTCCAGCGTGGCGGGCATGGCCGGGTTGACCAGCTCCACCGCGGTGAGGGCCGCCACCCGCGGGGTCTCCAGCCCCAGCACCTGCGCCAGGTAGATGGCGTTCAGCGCAATCGCCGCCTTCTGCTCCAGGGTGGGCGCGATGTTCATTCCGGCGTCCGTGACCAGCAGCAGCCGCTCTTCCCGCGGGTGCTCCAGCACGAAGCAGTGGCTCATGAGCAGGCCGGTCCGGAGGCCGTGCTCCTTATGCAGTACTCCCCGGAGGAAGTCGTCCGTGTGGACGCGGCCCTTCATCAGCACGTCCGCACGGCCGTCCCGCACCGCCGCGGCCGCCTGCACCGCCGCCTGGGCGTCGTCCGGAACGTCCACCACGTCGTCCGCCGCGCACTCCAGTCCGTGCTCCCGGAGCAGGCGCCGGATCTCCGCGCCGCGGCCGAAGAGGAGCGGGCGCCGGGAGAGGCCATGCCCCTCGGCCGCGCAGAGCGCCTCGATTACCGTGTCCTCATGCGCCGCCGCCACCGCGAGCCGGCGCGGCGCCTCCCGCCGGGCCGCCTTCACCACCTCGTCCAGCCGACGGAGCACGCGCCGCGCTCCGGGGCAAGCCGCGGGAGGCGCCGCGGCCTCGTGCTGCTCACCGGTCATCACCCGCTTGCTCCTTTGCGTCTCCAGGTCCCGAAGGGGGTCCGCCCCGCGGCGGCCCCAGACGAATGTATCCGGTTAATCCCGCCGGGGCTGGGAAAAACCGCGTGTCGGCAGGGTGAGTGCCGGAAGCAGCGTAGGGATGCACGGCCCCGAAGCACCGGTTGGGAGCGCACGTCGGAAGAGCGCCATGCCATTCACGTGTAAGATAGTTGTATGAGCGAAGCGACCACCCCCCGGAACGTACGGGGAGCCGGCAGAGACCCGTTCGCCGCGCTGCGGCAGCGGAACTACCGCCTCTACTTCATCGGGCAGTTCATCTCCATGTGCGGCTCCTGGCTGCAGACCGTGGCCCAGGGATGGCTGGTGTGGCAGATCACCCATAACGCGATGGACGTGGGAGTGGTCACCGCCGCCGGATCGCTGCCGACCTTCTTCCTCTCCCTCCCGGGCGGTGTGGTGGCGGATCGGGTGGACCGGCAGAAGCTGGTGATGGTGACGCAGACC
>CAYQDT010000347.1:0-5142 GCA_964416225.1 uncultured bacterium | reverse complement strand
GTGCCGTCGGCGTACTGCACGTTCGTCAGGCGGTCCGCGGCGTCATAAACCTGGTTCTTGTTCCACCCCCGGGCATTGACGAACAGGATTGCGCGGCCGGCGGCATCGTAGCCGGTGGTCACGGTGTTCCCGAGGGGGTCCGTCTGGCTGCGTGGGCGTCCGGCCGCGTCGTAAGCGAAGCTGGTCCGGTTCCCGCGCGCGTCCTGCACCGCGAGCTGCTGTCCCGCCCCATCGTAGAAGAAGGTCACCGCCTGCCCGAGCGCGTCCACGGTGCCGGCCACCAGCCGTCGGGCGTCGTAGAGGCTGGTAGTCACCCGCCCGAGCGGGTCGATCACCGCGACCGGCTGGCCGAGCAGGTCGTAAACGGTAGTGCTGCGGTTCCCCAGGGCGTCGACGCGGGCGACCGGCCGGCCTGTCGCATCGTAGAGGGTGGTGGAGAGGTACCCGAGTGAGTCCTGCGCGGAGATCCGCCGCCCGGCGGCGTCGTAGGCGGAGGTGAAACGGAAGCCGAGCGCGTCCTGGCTCGCTACGGCGCGGCCCGCCGCGTCGTAGAGGGTGGTGGTAGTAAAACCTCGGGGATTCAGCGTCGCCTGCGGCCGGCCGACAAGGTCGTAGCCATACGTGGTGACCTTGCCGAGCGCATCCACGTCCGCCACCTGCTGGTTTGCCGCGTCGTAGATACTCGTCACCCGGACCCCGAGTGCGTTGATCACGGCCGTGCGGCTGCCGTAGGCGTTGTAAAGGTAGCTCGTCCGGTACCCGAGCGGGTCGATCTCCGCCTGCACCAGCCCGCGGGCGTCATAGAGGATGGTGCGGGCATAGCCCAGTGGGTTCTGGGCGCTCGTCAGCCGGCCGAGGTTGTCGTAGGCGTACGACCACCGGTTCCCCAGCGGGTCGACTTCGGCGATCCGGTTCCCCACCAGGTCGTACAGGTAGCTGCGGGCGTTTCCGAGCGGGTCAATCACCGCGTCCAGCAGTCCCAGGTTGTCCCACACCCAGGTCGTCGTGTTGCCCAGCGGGTCCGTCTCGCTCTGCTTCGCGCCCCACCCCAGGTAGCCGTAGGTCCGGATGAACCCGAGGGCGTTCTGCACCGCCGTGGGCTGCCGGAAGCTGCCGCCGCTCCCGTAGCTGTAGGTGGTGATCGCCCCGGCGGCATCGAGCATGGAAACGACGTTGCCGTACAGGTCCCGCGTATAGGTGGTCCGGTTCCCCAGCGCGTCCTTCTGCTGGCGCAGGAAGCCGTTGCCGTCAAAGGAGTAACTCGTCTGGTTGCCCAGCGGGTCCACCGCCGTGAGCGGGCGGTAGTTCAGCGCGAGGTAGGTCGCCGCGTTACCGAGCGGGTCGAGCGTGCGCAGGAGGCTCCCGTTCGGACCGGTGGTGTGGGTCCAGGTCCGCCCCAGCGGGTCCTGGTAGGTCAGGGTGGTCGTCCCGCCCGTATCCACCGCGTAGCCGTACTGCCCCAGGTTCCCCGCCACGCTGCGGGTGAGCACCCGACCCGAGCCGTCGTAGGTGTAGGAAGTCGTATAGCCTTCGGGGTCGGTGATCCCCGTGAGGTAGTGGTTGGCGTCGTAGGCGTACTGCGTGAGGCAGCCGGTCGGACCCTGCTCCTGGATCAGGTTGCCCGCGGCGTCGTAGGTCAGGGTGTTGCGCCGGTCCCCCCAGTCCTGCACGTAGAGGACCGTCGTGGTGGTCCCCGTCGCATAGCCCAGCGTCACGCGCCGCCCCGCCGGCTCCTGCACGGTCTGGAGGCGTCCCTGGGCGTCGTAGAGGTAGGAGAGGGAATAGCCCTGCGGGGTCTGGCGGTACGCCACGGATACGTAGCTCCCGGAGGGGAAGTGATACGTGTAGCCGGTGTCGTCCGTGCTGAGGTCCCAGCTTCCGTCGCCGTTCTGCACGAGCTGGCCGTAATTGGAGCCGATCGGCTCGTAGCGGGTGGTGCCGCCGATCAGGTTGAAGACCCGCGTCTCCCCGTCTTCCCGCATCACGGACACGGTGCTGCCGTTCGTGCTGAGCCGCAGCGGGAAGGAGGCCTTGCGCCCGTAGCCCCACTCGCTGTTCTGGCCGGCGCTCCGGCTGTCGTAGAACAGGCGCCAGGCGAGCTCCCCGGCGGTGGTGGGCAGGGAAAACTCCGGATCCTGCACCAGGGTCCCGTCTCCCAGGTCCGGCGCCGGCCGCCACTGGGGGTCCGCCCCCGGAGCCGCGAAGCCGAACGAGCCGGCCGCGACGACCGACCGCCCGTCCAGGTAACGGCCATCGCCGCCGCAGGCGTGGCGAAAGCTCTCGACCAGCTCCAGAATCCGCATCGGCGCACCTCGGGGAAACGTTGGACGCGGGGGCGACGCGGCGCGGGCTCCCCGCTCCGGTGCCGCGTCCCGGGATCAGTTCGTGCTCGGGTTGATGAACTCCACGTCGAACACCATGACGACCAGATTCGTCTGGGGCGGTTGCGGCCCGAAGCTGCACGAGGCGTGCACGGCGAAGTTCGCCGGCCAGCTCCCGTCCGGCAGCATGGAGGCGTTCAACTGCCGGATGGCGTCCGCTCCCCATTCGATCGAGGGGTAGCCCGAGCCGCCGTTGTCTGTGACTATCGCGCTCTGCCCTCCGCTTTGATAGGTGGTGTAGGCGCGGGTGATCCGGACGTTCGGGGGAACCGTCGTCAGATCCACGGTGTAGTCCAGGATGATCGGCGAGGGACCCGTGGCGGAGGGCCCGCCGCCGTAGATCGGGTTGCGCCCGGCGCGCCCGGCGTTGCTCGTGTAGTCCACCTCGCATACCGCGGCGACGCCGTCGCCGCTGCCGCCTCCTCACGTGGGCCCCGCCTGCAGCGCGCCCGTGCTCCAGGGCCGCGGTCCGCCTCCGGCGCATTGCTTCCCGCCTCCAGAGCCCGGGGTGACCAGTGTCGGATTTCCGGTATTCGGCATCGTTCCTCGCTCCTCGTGGTCATGCACCGGCCGCGCATCGGCAACGGCTCCTTACCAGCGGCGGCTTGCGCCGCACCGCAAGCTTGCCCGCTCAAGCCCCCAGCGACGCATCGAGCGGCGCCCGCTCGCACGGCGCCAGCCCGCGCAGCGCTTCGGCCGCCAGCTCCGGGCAGTGCTCCTTGCCCTCCGGCACGCCCCCGACCCACACCGCGACCTCCGCGGCCGTCACCGCGCGCAGGGTCCCCAGCTCGCGTCCCTCGCTCCAGGCGCACGCGGCCTCCGCGCAGGCGATCGCCGCCGGGCACCCGTACGTCTTGAACCGCGCCTCCCGGACCCGCCCCGCCTCGACCGCCAGCCAAAGGCAGATATGGGGTCCGCCGCCCGGCGCGCCCGCCACCCCGCAGTGGGTGGCTTCCGGCAGGGCGCCCGCATGGCGCGCCTCGCGAAATAGCTGGAGCAGGCATTCGGAATACACCCCGGCCTCTCAGTCCCGACCTCACCCTCCGACCCCTCGGTGGCTTAGCTGACCGCCGCAGCGGCCCAGAGAGAGTGTAGCGTGAACCTCAGTGGATGCCTATCACCGGATCAGGTGATTTTTCCCCAGAGGAAAGCCGTTGGCTGCCTTAGCGCTACGACGGGCGTCGGAGCGCCCTCTGGGGAGGCGCCAGCCCTGCCGGGGGAGTTACCCGCTCCGTGAAATCCGGTGCGGCGTGACGGGTTTGCAATGGCAGCGAGCGCATAAAGAATTGATCAACGCATCATCCGATTGGGTGATTTAGCATCCCGGAACGGCGCTCGGACCTCGAGCGTGCGATAAACTGTGCTTTGTAGTTACCGTTGCACAAGAAGTATCATCTGCTGACATGTCGACGGGGTAACAGATGCCAAAGCACGGCGATCCGCCCAGCCGCAAGGAGATCGAGACGGTCCGCGCGCTTCGGCGCCACGGCAGTGTCCCCGGCGCCGCCCGCGAGCTCTTTGTCACCGTGAACACGGTCAAGACGCATCTCCGGCACCTTGCCACCAAAACGGGCGAACACCAGCTTCCGCAGATCGTTGGGCGCGCCTACGAGGAAGGATGGATGGATCCTTCCCTGGACCTTAGCCAGTTCAACGGCCACCAGCGTGGCGTCCGCCGGGCTTTGGCCGGTGCGGAATCGACGCCAACCCTTCGGCAACCGGACGCTGGCGGCGATGCGTGAGCCCGAGATCACCGCCTGCATCCTGGCGCGCAACGAGGAGCTCCAGCTCGAGGCGGCCCTGCGCTCCCTGGTCGGCTGGACGGCGCAGGTCCTCCTGCTGGACCACGGCAGCACGGACCGCACCGCCGCGCTTGCCCGCTCCCTCGGGGCCGAGGTCGTTCCTGTCCCGCCGGAGGCGTACTCCGGCCACGGCGTCGACGCGGCCCGCAACCTCGCCATCCCGCTCGCCCGGGGCGAGTGGCTCCTCTACCTGGACGCGGACGAGCGGGTGCCGCCGCGGCTGGGCCCCGTCCTCCAGGACCTGGTCCGCACCCGCGGCGCGGAGTTCGAGGCGCTCGTCCTCCCCTTCAAGCACCACTTCTGCGGGAAGTGGATGGAGCACTCCGGGTGGTGGCCCGGCTACACCCGCCCGCAGCTCCTGAAGAAGGGGCATTTCCGCTACCCGGAGCGGCTCGACGCCGGCGTGGCGGTGCACGGGCGCACGCTCTTCTTCCCCGCGGAGGACCCGGAGCTCGCGCTCGTCCACCACGCCTATCAGGACCTACACCAGTACCTGGAGAAGCTGAACCGCTACACGGACGGGGAGGCGGAGAGCCTCCTGGCGGACGGCCGGAGCCACGGCTGGCAGGCCCAGCTCGCGCACTTCGTCCACGACTGGCAGCAGTACTACGATCGTGGCCGGGGTGACCGGGACGGGATGCATGGCTTCGTCCTCGCCTTCATGTCCGCCTTCTACCGCTTCGCCGCCCGCGCCAAGACCTGGGACCGCCGCCGCCAGGGAGGCGACGTTGACCCCCTGGCTCCGGTGCCGCGGGACGTGCGGGAGATGCTCCAGTTCATGACCCGGGTCGCGGAGGAGGGGCCGGCCGGGGCGGAGCCGTGGCTCGCCCTGCCCCACCGGCCGACCTCGCTCGCGGCCGTCCCGTCGGATGCCGCCGTCCCGTCGGATTCCGCGGCTTCGGAGGCGCCGCTTCCGGCTCCGGAGCCCCTCCCCCTGGTCTGGCACGGCCCGCTGCGGG
>CAYQDT010000346.1:0-5152 GCA_964416225.1 uncultured bacterium | reverse complement strand
AAGTAGACGCCGTAGCCGTTCCGGGAGATGGCGGCGAGCAGGGGGCGTTCCCGCCCCGCGGTCCTGAGAAACCAGCCCAGCAGCGTTAAGGTGGCGGTCGCCGCAAACAGCACGAAGGACATGTCCGCCAAGAGGTGCGCGGCAGGCGCGGGCTCGTCCGGATGCTGCGTGACGATGCCCATCGCGGCGAGCCAAGCCACGAAGCACAGCCCGGCCGCAGCGGCCCAGCGAAGCGCGTACCGGGCGAGGCTTCCGTCCGCATCGAGAAGGCCGCGGTCGAGATTGCCGGCACCGACGACAACCCCGGCGAAGAAGTAAAGCGCGTATTGCGGTCCGAGCAGAGGCTGGATCGCGAACGGCCCGAAGTCCCGCCAGGGCGTTCCGGCGCAGGGTGCGGTCGGAGCTCCGCTGCCGAACGCTCCCGCGGCGAGCTCCCGCACCGAGGCCGCCGCGCCCGCGGTGCCCCCGCCGGGCGCCGCTCCGGCGGTCGAGAGCTCCGTCCCCCTGCCCCCGGAGCTGACGCCGGCCCCCGTTCCCCCGGCCGCCCGCCTCTCCCTGGACCAGGCCCTCGCCGCCGCCGAGCAGCAGAACCCCGCCCTCCGCGCCGCCCGCCAGGCCACGGTCAGCGCCCTGCGCTTCTACCGCGCCCAGCGCCTCCCGCTCGACCCGCAGCTCCAGATCCCCAGCGGCTTCGACACCAACGTCGGCACCTTCGACCCGATCCATCCCGAAGACATCAACATCACCTTCATCTTCGAGATCAGCGGCCGCCAGCGCCTCCGCTCCCGCGCCGCCCGGGCGCTCTACCAGGAGGCCCTCCACGACGCGCAGACCGCTCGCCTGACCCTCCGCCAGGGCGTGGAGGCGGCCTACATCAACCTGCAGGTCGCCGACCGGAGCCTGGAAGCCCAGACGGACCTCTACCGCCTGGTGGCCCGCCAGACGGCCCTCACCGAGCAGCAGCTCAAGCTGGGCACCGCCCGCGAGAATGACCTGCTGCGGCTGCAGATTGCCCAGACCCAGGCGGAGCAAGCCCTCCTCGCCGCCCGCGCCGCCGTCGACACCGCGCGCGCCACCCTCAACCAGCAGCTGGGGCGGCCGGCGGACACGCCGGTGGCGGCCGCCGAGCCCCTGGACGACCGCCCCCTCCCCGCCGCCACCGCCCTGGCCGCCGCCGTGGACCCGGCCGCCCTCACGAAGCTGGCCTACGCGCAGCGTCCGGAACTGCAGTCCGAGGAGCAGGCGATCCAGAACCTGCGGGTGGGGGTGGCCCAGCAGCGGTCCCAGTACCGGCCGGACCTGAACCTCACCTTCCGGCCGGACGCCCTGGTGGACCGCAAGTTCGGCAGCGGGAGCAGCAACGTGGTGTACACGGCGTGGGTCACCTTCCCCCTGCCGCTGGGCTCCATCCACCAGCAGATCCGCAAGGCGCAGTCGGACGTGCAGGCGGAGGAAGCGCGGCGGGAGGCAGTGCGCACGCAGGTGGCGCTGGACGTGGAGACGGCGGTGGTGGCGCTGCGGGCGGCGGCGCGCACGGCGCAGAGCTATGAGAGCGGGATCCTGACGCGGGCGCGCACCCTGGTGCAGCGGACGCAGCGGGGCTTCGAGATCGGCGGGTCAAGCATCCTGGACGTGATCGACGCGCAGACGACCTACCGGACGAGCCTGGTCGGCTACTACCAGGCGCTCGGCAACTACCAGCAGGCGCTGGCGCAACTGCGGCGGGCGCTGGGCACCACCACGCTCACCACACTCACCACGCTCACCCCCCGCCCCGGCGCATCGGCCGGGACGGGTTCCTGATACTCGGGAGACACGGCAGATGGCACTGAAGGAGCCCGAAGAGGCAGCACGACGGGAGCATCCGGAGGCTCCTGTCCGGCAGCGGCCCGCGGCCGCGCGATCCACGGCCCGCCAGCTCGCCTGGTGTCTGGCGGCCGCCATCCCGATGGTGGGGGTGGGCGCGGCGATCCGCGCGGGCCAGAAGAACGAAAAGCCGGCGGCCGTGGAGCCGGCAAAGCCGGCCGACGGGATCACGGTGGCGCCGGCCGGAAAGGACGCCGTGCAGCTCAAGGTGGAGCCCGTGGAGACGGTGGCCCTGGGCGGCGAGCTGAAGAGCACCGGCACAATCACCATTCCTCCGGAAAACAACGTGAAGGTGACGCCTTCCCTCCAGGGCCGGGTCAAGGAGGTGCTGGTGAAGGTGGGCGACACCGTCCGGGCCGGCCAGCCGCTGGCCTACCTGGACAGCGTGGACGCCGCGAATGCCGTGAACACGCTCCAGCAGGCGGAAAACAAGCTCCGGCTGGCGCGGGAGTCGCTCGGCCGGACGGAGCGGCTGTTCCGAATGGGCACGCCGGATGTCTCCGCGGCGGAAGCCACGCTGAAGCAGGCGCGCGAGCAGCAGGAGAACGCAAAGGTGACCCTTTCCCAGCAGGTCACCACGGCGGAAGCGGCGCTGAAGGCGGCGAAGCAGCGGCAGGGCTACGTGGACGTGGCGCTCGCGCAGACGGAAGAGCAGGCGCGGATCGGCGGGTTTACCCAGAAGCCGGTCGCGGACGCCCAGTCCGCCGTGGTCACCGCGCGGACCGCGCTCCAGCAGGCGCAGGCAGACTACACGCAGTCCGACAAGGAGCTGGAGCGCACCCGGAAGCTGCTTCAGCTCGGGCTGGCGACGGAGCGGGACCTGGTGGCGGCGCAGAACGCGTTCGACAAGGCGAAGTCCGGCGTGGAGGGCGCCCGGGAGAGCCTGACCCTGGCCCAGGAGACGCTGGACCGGGAAAAGAAGGCTTCCCGGACCGGGCTGTACGCCAACCAGCAGCTCGAACAGGCACGGAGCAACAAGCGCCAGGCGGACCTGGACGTCATCGCCGCGGAGAAGGCGCTGCAGCTCGCGCGGGACTCCGGCCAGAGCACGGTCCGGCAGGCCGACCTCGCGGTGCGGGCGGCGGAAAAATCGCTCCAGCTCGCCCGGGCGCAGATCCGCAAGGACCTGGAGCAGGCGCGCACCGACTTTCACAACGCCGAGCTCGACCGCTCCAACGCGCAGCGGGTCCTCCGGATTCACGGCGTTGCCGGCCAGGGAGAGCGCGGCGCCACCGTGCCGATCCTGGCGCCGATCTCCGGGACCGTGCTGGAGCGCAACGTGAACCCGGGCCAGGTGGTGGACACCTCCACGCTCACCCCGTGGCAGATGTTCACCGTGGCCAACTATGACCGGGTGTGGGTGGAAGCGGATGTCTACGAGCGGGACCTCCCCTCCGTGAAGCCCGGCCAGCCGGTGCAAATCAAGGTGGCGTCCCTGCCGAGCCGGACGTTCCAGGGGCGGGTCGCCTACGTGGTCCCGAACGTCTCTCCCAACTCCCACACGTTTAAGGTCCGCTCGGAGATCAGCAACCCGGCCGGCGTGCTGAAGAACGGCATGTTCGCGGACGTGAGCATCGCGGTGGGCCGCGGCCCGCGCGAACTGCTGGTCCCCGTGAGCGCCGTCCAGGTGGACGGCGACACGGACTACGTCTTCGTTCAGGACGGAGAGACCTACCGCAAGCGGGTGATCCACGTCGGGCCGGAAAAGCATGACCGGTACGTGGTGAAAGACGGCCTTCGCCCCGGCGAGCGGGTGGTGACCCACGGCGGGCTCTATCTCGGAGCCCGCGTCAGCGGAGATTGAGCCGCCCGTCTCTCCGCGTCTCCCCGCGCCCCGGTGAGGAGGCGCGGGGAGGACTTTCCGCCGGGGCATGCCGTAATCCGCGCCGGCGGCGCCGCCCGCACCCGACGACCCTGTTGCCGACACTCGCCTGACACCGCACCCATGATCAACCGCCTGGTGGAATTTGCTCTGAAGCAGCGCCTGCTCGTGCTGGTAGGCGCGGCGATGCTGCTCGCGTGGGGCGTCGCCTCCTTTTTCCAGCTCCCGATCGAGGCGTACCCGGATGTGATGAACACCCAGGTGCAGGTGATCACGCAGTGGCCGGGGCACGCGGCGGAGGAAGTGGAGAAGCTGATCACCGTCCCGCTGGAGACGAGTCTCAACGGCGTGCCACGCGTGGCGAGCCTCCGCTCCCGCTCGATGTTCGGGCTTTCCGTGGTGTACCTCGTCTTCGAAGACGGCGTGGACGACTACTTCGCCCGGCAGCAGATCCTGGAGCGGGTCCAGTCCGCGGACCTGCCGCCCAACGTTCAGCCGGGCCTCTCCCCGCTCTCCAGTGCCATCGGCGAGATCTATCGCTACACGCTCACCGGCGCGCCGCTCATGGAGCTGCGCACCCTGGAAGACTGGACCCTGGAGCGGGAGTTCAAGTCGGTCCCCGGCGTGGCGGATGTGAACACCTTCGGCGGCCTCGTCAAGCAGTTTCAGGTCCTGGTGGATCCGGAGCGGCTGAAGAACTACGACGTCTCCCTCAAGCAGGTCACGGACGCCATCGCGGCGGCCAACGCCAACGCCGGCGGCAACTTCCTGGAGCGCGGCTCCGAGGCGAACGTCATCCGCGGCATCGGGCTCCTGCGCTCCCCGGCGGACATCGAGAACGTGATCATCACGGCCCGGGACGGCACGCCGCTCCGCGTGCGGGACCTGGCGCAGGTGCACATCGGCTTCCAGCCCCGGCTGGGGAAGGTCGGCCTGGTGGACCTCCGCCCCGGGGCGGACCACGCGGACCAGGATGACGTGGTGGAGGGGATCGTCCTGCTGCGGCGGGGCGAGAACCCGACGCCGGTGCTGGAGGGGATCCACAAGAAGGTCGCGGAGCTGAACGCCGGGCGGCTGCCGAAGGGCGTCCGCATCGTGCCCATCCTGGACCGGACGGACCTGGTCCACATCACCTCCCACACGGTGGAGAAGAACCTGGTGGAGGGGCTGCTGCTGGTGGTGGCGGTGCTCTTCCTGTTCCTCGGGAACGTCCGCGCGGCGCTCATCACGGCGATGACGATCCCGGTCTCGCTCCTCTTCGCGTTCAGCATGATGAACGGGATCCATATCCCGGCCAACCTGCTCTCGCTGGGCGCGATCGACTTCGGGATCATCGTCAACGGCGCGGTGATCCTGGTGGAGAACGTCTACCGCCAGCTGGCCCACCGGCGCTCCCACCAGAGCGTCGGGGAGGTGATCCTGCACGCCTGCAAGGAGGTCCAGAGCGAGATCTTCTTCACCACG
>CAYQDT010000345.1:0-5159 GCA_964416225.1 uncultured bacterium | reverse complement strand
GTCCGTGGGTCCGTGCCGGAATGCCTGGACGCCTTCACGCCCGTCGCTCGCCTCCTCCACCCGATACCCCTCCAGTTCCAGGGTGTCCCGGAGCATGCCGCGGAGGGCCTCGTTATCGTCGATGATGAGAATGGAACGCATCAGGAGCTGCCTTGGGGGTGAGAGGCGGACATGGAGAAACTGGGGACGCGGAGCTTCACCGATCGGGCAATCCCCCGGAGCGCCGGTGACGGGCGGTGGATGCCATGCGTGCCCAGGTGTAGTCGAAGCGGCGGTTTCGTGGGACCTGAAAAGCAATCGAACCGTCATGTGGGAGTAGGAAACGTAAGCATCGGTTACTACCTGTGCGGCACCGCGCAGGGTTCGGGCTCTTTTGCCCATTCGGGCCCCGGTTCCAGTTCGCCCAGATGGAGATGGGAATGCTCCCCGACGACGCCCTTTTCGAGCTTTTCGAGCGCGCCCTGCCGGACTATGCACTTGCCCTACTGGACCGGGATGATCGCATCATCCGGTGGAGCGCGGGGGCCACGCACCTGATGGGCTACGAGCCCGACGCTGTCCAGGGGCGCTCGCTCGACTTTCTCTGCGACCCCGCGGAGCACCAGCCGCCGATTTCCGAGTGCCTGCGGATGGCGGCCGCGGAAGGATTCCTTCGCGTACTGCGGGCCGGGATCACCCGGTCCGGCGAGCGGGTGCGGGCGGCCGTCACCATCGTTTCGTGGCCCGCCGGACCGGTCCGTGAAGGCCGCCTCCTCTGGATGGCGAAAGAAGTCTCGACCGAGCCGCTCCTGCAGCAGGCGTTGACCCAGTCCGAGGATCGTCTCCAGCACCTCCTGGGAACTGCGGGTGTCATCCCCTGGGAAAGAGACCCTGAAACCAGATGCTTCACCTACGTCGGGGCCCAGGCCGCCGAGCTGCTCGGGTTTCCGCTGGCGGAGTGGTACCGGCCGGACTTCTGGGTGCAGCGCCTGCATCCGGAGGACCGCGCGTCCACGCTGTCCGAGTACCGGGTTGGAATTGCGGCCGGAGCGCCCCAAGAGCTGGAATACCGGATGATCCGCGCCGACGGGAAGGTGGTCTGGGTGCGTGAGCTGGTCGCGCCATCCGACCCGGCGGCGTCCGCCGGACGGATCCGGGGTTTCATGCGTGACATCACCCAGCGGCGCGCGATCGAAGCGGCGCTGGCCGCCAGCGAGCGCCGCCTCCGGGCCATCGTCGATGCGGAACCGGCGTGTGTGTGTCTACTCTCACCGGAAGGGGAATTCCGCGAGATCAACGCGTCCGGACGGGCGGTTCTCGGTATTCCGGATCCCGAGCCTTCCCTGCCCGGCGCTCCCAGTATGGAAGCGGTGCCGGGCAATTTCCTGCTCGAATTCGTGGTGCCCGACCATCGCCAGCGCGTCCGGGCCGCTCTGGAGCGGGTCCTCGCGGGAGAGCCGGCGCGGATCCTGTTTCAGGTCTTCCGGCGCGACCACCAGAAACGTTGGATCGAGCTCCATGCGAGGCCGTTTCGGGACCCGACCGCCGGGGCGGGGGCGATTGTGGGTGTGGCGCGCGACGTCACCGAGCAGCACCGTCTGGAAGCCCGCGACCGGATTCTGCTGACGCTGGGATCGCGGCTCAACGCGGCGCGGACGCCCGAGGAAGCGGCCCGCGCGACTCTGCTGGCGACGCGCGACCTGCTGGGCTGGGACCTGGGCTGGCTGGAGCTGTGGGAGGCGAGTGAGACCGGCGCGCACGTCTCGCTCTGCCTCGAGGAGACGGACGGAGTGCTGCTCTCGAGCCAACCGCCGCTCGACACGGACGCCGCCTGCGCGGCCGCCGCTCGCACCGCGGCGGCCGGCGGGGACCAGGGAGCCGTGGACGGGTGGCCGGATTCTGTCCTCTGTGCGCCCATCCGCAGTGGCGATCGCACCATTGGGATCATTTACCTGGAGCGGCGCCGGTCCGGGAGCTACGCCGCCGAGGATGCACGGACGCTCGAGGCGCTCACCGCGCAGTGTGCCAACGCACTGGAGCGCACCCGCAGCGAAGCGGAGCGCCTGCGGTTTGAGCAGCAATTCCAGCAGGCGCAGAAGATGGAGTCCGTGGGCCGCCTGGCCGGCGGAGTCGCCCACGACTTCAACAACGTGCTCGCGGTCATCAACGGCTATGCCGATCTCCTGCTCCGGCACGGAAACCAGGAGGCCCTCCGGCAGAAGGGTCTCTCCGAGATCCGGAGCGCGGGTCAGCGGGCCGCGGAGCTGACCGCGCAACTGCTCGCTTTTAGCCGGAAGCACGTCGCGGAGCCGCGCCTGCTGGACGTCAACACCGAAGTCTTGAACACCGAAACGCTGTTGAGCCGCCTGATCGGAGAGAACATCCGGATTTCGCTGCGACTCGCGCCTGCTCTCCCGCCTGTCTGGGCCAACCCCGGGCAGCTCCAGCAGGTGCTTCTCAATCTGGCCGTGAATGCCCGGGACGCGATGCCGCTGGGGGGCGACCTCGCCATCGCTACCCGCCTTGTGACCGGCGGCTCCCCCGCGCCGGACGGCACCGGCGCCTCGTCAGGACCGTCGGTGGAGCTGGAGGTATCCGACACCGGCAGCGGTATTCCGCCGGAGATCCTGCCGCACATCTTCGAGCCGTTTTTTACCACCAAGGAAACCGGCAAGGGGACGGGGCTGGGTCTGTCGACCGCTTACGGGATCGTGCACCAGAGCGGCGGTTCCATCACGGTGGACAGCCGGCCCGGCGTCGGTTCCCGGTTCCGGATCCGGTTGCCCGCCGGGCAGGCGGGCGCCGCCTCCCCCGATGTGCGGGACGTGACGGTGCTGACTCCCGGCCGCGGCGAAACCGTGCTCCTGGTGGAAGACGAGCCGGGCGTTCGCGACCTGTTCCACGAGATCCTGAAGTCGGTGGGGTATGTGCTGCTTGTCGCCGCCGACGCCGTCGCGGCGCTGGAGCTGGCCAGAGCTCACGCTGGAGCCATCCATGCCCTGGTGACGGACGTCGTGCTGCCGGGGATGAGCGGCCGTGAGCTGGCGGAGGAGCTGGAGCGGATTCATCCGGAGGCGCGGGTCCTTTTTGTTTCGGGTTACACGGCGGACGCGGTGCTGCGCCACGGGGTAGCGACGCATGAGACGGCGTTCCTGCAGAAGCCGGCGAGTCCTGCGGAGCTCACGTTCCGGATCCGAACCCTTCTGGACGGATGAACCGGGCGGGTGCCGCACCTTCCGGTAGGCTCATCCGGCCCCCGCCGCGGCCGCGGCATCGACGGCGGCACTGCGGAGCGCGCGGCTCAGGCGGAAGGGAGGGCGCATTCCAGCAGCCACTGTCGGGCGGAGTCCCAATCGCGAAACACTTCGGCCGTGAGACCCCGAAACTGCGCGTGGGCGGCTCCGAGGCGCAGCAGCCCGTAAGCGAGGTCGTCTTCGGCTACCAGGCCCAGCCGGCGGTGGAACTTCTCCGCGTGCGCGGCGAGAAAGAACGCCATCCCGCGGATATCCGGAGGGGTGCGGCGGGCGATGGCCTCCGAGGTGCGGATGTCGAACATCAGGACGGAATCGGGAGGGCAAGCCGGGTCCGCGAAGGCGGTGAGCAGTCCCTCTCGAACCTCGTCGTGGGAATAGTGCCCCTCCATCCGCATCACGACGATCCGCTGGTCGAAGTAGTAGCTGACCGGCATATCCACCGCCTTACCGCTTCATCGCGCGATCCGGTCACGCCCGGTGCGCCGCAGCGCATCGCGCGTGACCGGTAGGACGCCCGCCGAGGCCCGCCGTCACCTTTGCCGGTACCGGGCGGGGGTGGCCGGGATCTCACCCGCACCCACCGGCCCGGACCCACAACTCTTGTGTCTTCCGTAACGGAAAGATACAAGAGAATTGTCACCCGGATTAGCCTGGCCGTCCAGCGAACGGGAGCTGGCTCGCAACGGTGGCCGGTGATGCAGGGAGCCGGCGCTCCCCGAGAGCCGGATCATCATTACAGGAAGGCCGGCGCCACATCAGGCCCCGGCCTTCCTGTCCGGACTCCGTCCAGACGCGGCCGCGTTCCAGCGCGCGGCCCCCTACTGCGGCGCGTTGCCGGGGGGCCAGCCGGTGGCGGGAGTGGTGAGCCACTTGTGGCCGTACGTCTGGATCTTGGCATGGCCATCCATGAACAACGCGTTATAACCGCGAGCGTGGTTGTAGTTCGTGTTCGGCGGCTTGGCGTCCGGTCCGTCCCAGCCGAAGGCGCCGCGCTCGATGAGGAGCATCCGGTCGGCCGGGCGGTTCGACTTCGCATTGGGGGGGTCCGTGGTCAGGTCATGAATCCCATCACCGTACTTGACCATGGGGAAGCCGGTGCCCTGGGTGTTGTAGATCCAGTTCGGGAACCACTGGTACGACTGGAGGCCTTTGACCATGTTCGCCTGGGAGGGCGTGCGGGTCTTATCCGAGGGGCAATACCAGACCTGCTTGTTCTTGATGTACGGGCCGAGCTGCACCACCATGAGCGTCCGGTAGAACTCACCCCCGTACGAACAGCCGGTATATGGCGCGCCGCCGTCACCGGGATTGAAACCCTTCCAGAGCCCGAAGTTGTCCAGGCACAGCTTGGTGGGGTCCACGTCCGGGTTCACCTCCCAGTTGCGGGGGCCCGGGTAGGTGCCCATCGAGTACTCCTCGTCGTAGTCCTGCGAGTACATCATCACGGAGGTGCCGATCTGCTTCAGGTTGGAGAGACAGGCGGTGGAGCGGGCCGCTTCCCGCGCCTGGGCAAAAACCGGGAAGAGAATCGCCGCCAGGATGGCGATGATGGCAATCACTACGAGCAATTCGATCAGTGTGAAGGCTCTTCGCTTCATTGGTCCGAAACCTTTCTTGAGAATCTGCTTTCCGGGAGACATATCTAGCGCGGAGGCCCGATGGGCACTCCGGCGGGCACCCCCGGCACCCCGGCCGGAGCTCCCGTCGGCGCCGTGGTGTTAGGCGCCGTTGTTCCACCCGGAGCGGTCCCGGGGCGGACGGCGTTCGGTCCGGTCGGCGAGCCCATCCGCTGCACGATCTCCGCGCGCGCCTTCGCGCCGGCCGTATCGTCAACGGTTCCTTCGGGCCGGTTGGCGCAGCCTCCCAGCAGGGCGGCAAAGAGTGCGCCGGCAAAAACAATGGATAACTGCATGCGTGGCCTATTCA
>CAYQDT010000344.1:0-5160 GCA_964416225.1 uncultured bacterium | reverse complement strand
CGATCACCCGCTTGATGTCGTTCTGCGCCAGGCCGACGGTGGCGGCGAACAGCGAGGTCACCGCCCCGATCACCAGCACCACGTCGCGCGCGATCGGCGCATGCTCGTAGATCGGCGACAGCAGGCAGACCATGTAGACGCCCGCCGTCACCATGGTGGCGGCGTGGATCAGCGCCGAGACGGGCGTGGGGCCCTCCATCGCGTCCGGAAGCCACATGTAGAGCGGAAGCTGCGCACTCTTTCCGGTGGCGCCGATCAGGAGGAGCAGGCAGATCACCGTGGTCATCGGCTGGCCCCAGAGCTTCGCCCCGACGAGCTGCCCGACCACGTCCAGCGCTCCCGTGTGGTCCGGGGTGTTGTAGACGAGCGAGCCGGTGTTCCAGAAGAGGGCGAACATCCCCAGCAGGAAGGCGAAGTCACCGACGCGGTTGATCAGGAACGCTTTCTTGCCGGCCTGGGCGGCGGAAACCCGTTCGAACCAGAAGCCGATCAGCAGGTAAGAGCAGAGTCCCACCCCTTCCCACCCCACGAACATCAGGGCATAGTTGTTCGCGAGCACCAGGATCAGCATCGCGAACATGAAGAGGTTCAGGTACGTGAAATACCGCCCGTACCGCTCGTCCCCACGCATGTAGCCGATGGAGAACAGGTGGATCAGCGTTCCGACCCCCGTCACCACCAGCGTCATGACGATGGAGAGCGGGTCGAGCCGGAGCGCCAGCGGCACCTTCAAGCCGGGCGTGTCGATCCAGGTGTACCACGTGGAGTCGTGCCACGGCGCGGCGTGCAGGAGGACGCGAAGCTGTCCGAAAAGGACGAGCGCGAACACGAAGGCGACGGCCGACGCCAGCGTCGCGATCCACCCGCTCCAGCGCTGCCGGACGTCGGGCCCTCTTCCGGAGAGGACCAGGCCGTTGATCAGCACGCCGATGAGCGGGCAAAGCGGAATTGCCCAGATCAAAGATGCCATAGTTCTATGCTTGAGTCCGTACCGAGTACGCCGCTCCCGCCCGCGGCCGACCGGCAGGGCACCGGAAACCATAAGTAACGCGGCGACAGGCCCGCTGCGCGCCCGGCACCGCACCGGCGAACGCTCCACCGCCCGATCGGGTGATCGGCACCCGCGTCTCGGAGCCACTCCGTTGAGGCGACTAGCCCTTGAGCAGGCTCATCTCATCCACGTCGATGTTGTGCCGCTGCCGGAAGATCGACACGATAATGGCCAGCCCGACGGCCACCTCGGTCGCGGCCACCGTCATCACGAAGAACGCGCAGAGCTGACCGTCCACTCCGGCGTGGCGTCCGAAGGTGATGAACGTGAGGTTGGCGGCGTTCAGCATCAACTCCACGCACATGAAGATCACGATCGGGTTCTTGCGCGTCAGGACGCCCACGGCCCCGATGGTGAACAGGATGGCGCTCAGTATCAGGTAGTTGGAGTCAGGGACGAGCATTGGCGGAAGGTGCGACGGTGTTGGTAGCGGTGGAGTCCCGCTTCGTGAGAAGAATGACGCCGATCGCGCCGATCAGCAGCAGGATGGAGGTGAGCTCGAAGGGATAGACGTACTTCGTGAACAGCGTCCAGCCGATCACCTGGATCTGCGGAAATTTGGCAAGCGCCATTCCCGCTGCCGAGGCATCCGGCGAGCTGAGCGGCGCGCGCCGGGTGAAGTCGTTGATCGCGTAGATCAGCCCGGAGAGCAGCGCCAGGCCGAGGATGCCTCCCACGGCCTTCTGGCCGACCAGCGGATCGGTACGCGACGTTTCACCGCCCAGGTTGAGCAGCATGATCACGAAGAGGAAAAGGACCATGATCGCGCCGGCGTAGACCAGGATCTGCAGCACGGCGAGTACCTGGGCGTTCAGCGTCACGTAGAAGATCGACAGGCAGACGAAATTGACGATCAGGAGCAGTGCCGAGCGCACCGGGTTCCGGTGCAGCACGACCCCCAGTGCCGTCACGACACTCGTGATTGCCAGGATCCAGAATCCGATTTGGGCCAGGCTCATTCGAGCGGTACCTCTTCCCTCGCACGTTCCGTTGCGTCTCGGGTCGCGCCGCGGCGTCCGTGGTGCTGTGCTCCGGAGACGCTCATAAAGAGGACCGGCATCCGCCATGTTGGGGAAGCCGGCCCTGCTTCAGGAGCTAATCGTTCTTCATCGAGCCGTCGTTGATCGGCGCGGGTTCCAGCAGGCGAGTCTTATCATAGAGCTGTGCTTCCCGGCTAAAGGACGCCAGCTCGTACTCCCCGGACATGCCGAGTGCTTCCGTGGGGCATGCCTCCACGCAGTAGCCGCAGAAAATGCACCGCAGCATGTGGATCTCGTACACCTCGGCGTACCGCTCGCCTTCGGAGATCCGGTGACCGTCCGTATTCTCGCCGGCAACCACGCGGATGCAGTGAGCAGGGCACGCGGCCGCGCAGAGCGCGCAGCCGACGCACTTCTCCAGTCCATTCTCATGCCGGCGCAGCACGTGCCGGCCCCGGAAGCGGGCGAACGGCATGTAATGCTCTTCCGGGTACATCTGCGTCACGCGCTTGCCCGCGAGCGCCTCGTTGGCGGTGGTCGAGAGACCGGCGACGAGGGCCTTCACCTTGTTCAGCAGGCCGGTGCGGCGGCTGACGGGGAGCTGTTCTTGCTGCAGAGACATCGTTATCGTCCTCCCGCCGGAGGGGTGAGCGGCGCGTGAGACCGCGGAAGAAGCCCGCTCGGATTGGTCCGTGGAACGGCGCCGCCCAGGCCGACGCCACCCGGCAGTCCGCCGCCCGGCAGCCCGCTCCCCGGGAAGCCGCCCGGAAAGGTCTGCAGGCCGCCGGGGGGCAGCCCCCCGGGCATCTGGATGGGGTTGCCGTTGGAAGTGCCGGGAACGGTGAGCGGCGGCAGCTCCACGGCTCGCCGCAGCACTTCCGGCGGGGCCACGCGGTGCCACCCGGTGAGGATGAGCGCCGTTAGGAAGACCAGCGCCAGGGTGAACGGCATCAGCCCCTTCCAGGTGAAGCTCATCAGCCGGTCATAGCGCAGGCGGGGCACCGTGCCGCGGATCCAGATGTAGATCACCAGGATGGCGAAAACCTTGGCCAGGAACCAGACCGCGCCGTGCAGCGCGTACGGGATGGTGCCATACTTGAGACCCAGCAGCGCCTCCGGATAAAGAGAGTGCCAGCCGCCCAGGAAGAGCGTCGTCGTCACGGCGGAGACGTTGATCATCGCCGCGTACTCTCCCAGGAAGAAGAGCGCGAAGCGCATTCCGCTGTATTCCGTGTGGTAACCCCCCACCAGCTCCGTTTCGGCTTCCGGAAGGTCGAACGGCGCCCGGTTGGTCTCCGCCAGCCCGCAGATGTAGAAGGCGAGCATCGCGAGGAAGCCGACGAAGGCGAATTTCGGGTTGAAGGCGGTCCAGTTCCAGAACCCGCCCGACTGCCCCTCCACCACCTGGCGGAGACTCAGGCTGAAGACGTTCTGGCGCGCGGAGGCGCTGGCGATCATCAGCGCGGCGACGACGGAGAGCCCCATCGGGAGTTCGTAGCTGACCATCTGCGCCGAGGACCGAAGCCCGCCCAACAGGGAGTACTTGTTGTTGGATGCCCACCCGGAAAGGACGATGCCGTAGACGCTCAGGGAGGTGAGCGCCAGGACGAACAGCACCGCCACGGGCAGGTCCGCGATGACCATGTGGTGGACGACGCCGTTGACCACGAGGTCCCCCGCAAAGGGGATCACCGCCGCCACCGAGAGCGCGGGAATCATGACGAGGATCGGTGCGGCGAAGAACAGCAGCCGGTCAACGCTCTCGGGCGTCACGGCTTCCTTCAGGAGGAGCTTGACCCCGTCGGCAAAGCACTGGAGGAGGCCGAACGGTCCCACCCGGTCCGGACCGACGCGCGCCTGGATATCGGCGACGACCTTCCGCTCGAGCCAGACCACCATCGGGACGGAGGACATGATGACGCCCATCGCCACGATCATCTTGATCAGCGCCGCAATCAGCGCGACTTGAAAGGACATTTCCGTAGTCGGTTACGGCGGGTTGGCTACCGCGCTCGTTTCATCAATCAGGACCGGCGTCTACCCACAGGCTTCCGGAGCGGCAGCAGGTGCGGCCCGGTAAGCTCCGTCCCCGCTCATTCCGCCGATGGCCGGCTGATCCGGCAGGGCACCACTTCCGCGCCCTCGACCCACAACGCCGTCGCCGGCGCCTCGTTGTAGCCGGAGGGCACGAAGACGCAGCCTGTCGGTGTGTCCTCCGTCACCACCGCCTGGAGCTCGAGCCGCCCGTACGGCGAGATGACGGCGACGCTTTCGCCGCCCGTCACTCCGAGCCGGGCCGCGTCCGTGGGATGGATCTCCGCAAACGGGGCCGGAGCGAGTCCCGGGAGCGCATTCGACTCCCGCTGAATGGTGCTCCGGTCGAACAGCAGCCGGCCCGTATACAGGCGCAGGGGAAGCGTGGCGTCCAGGCTTGCCGGCTGCGGCGTCTCCACCCGCTGGAGCCGCGGAGCCGCGGTGTCGGCCGTACCCGCCTGCAGCGCCTGCCGGATCTCCCGCGCCACGGCCTCCGCCGTGCCGTACCCGAGGTCCCGGCCGAGGTCCTGGGCGAGCATCGCCAGCATCTGCCATTCCGGCTTGGCGGCCCCGCGCGGGTCCATGGCCCGGACCACCTTCTGGCTCCGGTTCTCGATGTTCGTGACGGTGCCGTTGCGCTCCGCGACCGATACGGACGGCAGCACCACGTCCGCCGCCCGGGCGGTCTCCGTCATGAAGAGATCCGTGACGACGAGAAACGGCACCGCTTCCAGGGCCTTCTGTGCCTTGGCGGCGCCGTGATAATCGACCAGCGGGTTCGCGCCGGAGATCCAGAGTGCCTGCAGACGGCCGTCCGCCGCGGCCTGCAGCATCTCTCCGGTGTTCATGCCGGTGGCGACCTTCGCGCCGCCGGGTCCGGCGTCCGGCAGGAGGCCCATGTTCCGCGCGCCCCACGTGTTCATTTCCCGGACCACTTCCAGGACCACATGGTCCGGCTTCGTGGCCTGCCCCGAGAGGAGCGCCAGGTTCTGAACGGCGGCGAGTAGGTAGGCGCCGTCCCGGCTGACCGCCGCGGCCTGGCCGAAGAGGAATCTGCCCAGCCGGGCTCCGGCCAGCAGGGCTGCCGAGCCCAGC
>CAYQDT010000343.1:0-5179 GCA_964416225.1 uncultured bacterium | reverse complement strand
CATCGTCATTGCCCCGTCGCAGACATTATCCGACCGCGACTACCAGCGCCTGCGCCGTCCGGAAGGCAACCTGAAGCTGCTGTTCATCGCGCACCGGGAGGAGATTCTCCGGCAGGCCCGGCACCAGTTCCGGAACGTGCTGCGGGACGGCGGCTTCGGCGAGCTGTGGGTGGGTGGAGAGCGCCCCACCGAGTGGCGGCACGTCTTCGCCAGCATCCAGTCGCTCGCCGCGGGCGCCGAAGGGGCGCTCGCGCCCGACCACTTCGACATGGTGGTGCTCGACGAGATGCACCACGCCCCCGCGCAGAGCTACGAGCGCTTCCTGCGCTTCCTCCGTCCCCGGATCCTGCTCGGATTGACGGCGACCCCGGAGCGGGCGGACGGCCTCGACACCCTCCGGCATTTCGAGGGGCGGGTCTCGGCGGAGCTGCGCCTGTGGGAAGCCCTGGAGCTCCAACTCCTGGCGCCGTTTCACTACTTTGGCGTCCCGGACGATGTGGACCTGAGCGCGCTGCGGTGGCAGCGGGGCGCTTACCTGGACGGGGATCTGGAGGCCGTTTATCTGGGCTCCGATGGCCGCCGCCGCGTGGCGAAGATTCTGGAGGCGCTGCGGCGCTACGTGGGCGCTGCCGGCGGCATGCGCGCGCTCGGCTTCTGTGTGGGCGTGGCCCACGCGGAGTTCATGGCGCGGTGCTTCACGGAGGCGGGCCTCCCGGCTCTCGCGGTCACGGGCCGGTCTCCGGACGGGGAGCGGGCACACGCCATCCAGGAACTGCGCGCGGGGCGGCTCCGCGTCCTCTTCACCGTCGACCTGTTCAACGAAGGGGTGGATATTCCGGAGGTCGACACGCTCCTTTTCCTCCGCCCCACCGAAAGCGCGGCGCTCTTCATGCAGCAATTGGGGCGCGGCCTGCGCCTCTGCGCCGGCAAGAGCTGCGTGACCGTCCTCGACTTCATCGGCCGGCAGCATGCCCGCTTCCGCTTCGACCTCCGCTACCGCGCGCTGACCGGCCTCACCCGGAGGCAGCTCGAGGGAGCCGTGGAGCACGGCTTTCAGGTCCTGCCGCCCGGCTGTGATATCCGCCTGGAGCGCACCGCCCGCGAGGTGATCCTCCGCAACCTCCGCGAGACCGTCCAGGCGGGATCCACGCACCGGCTGGTTTCCGAGCTCCGGACGCTCGGGAACGTCCCGCTGGATACCTTCCTGGAAGAGAGCGGCGTCGCGCTGGAAGATCTGTACCGCGGCGGCCGCACCCTGACCGCGCTCCGCCGCCGGGCCGGCTTCCTCGCTGCGCGGGAGCCCGAGGGCGAGCCGGCCATGGGCCGCGGGCTGGGCCGGCTGCTCGGCCAGGACGACCCGGACTGGTTCGCCCGCCTCAGCGAGAAGCTCCGGCAGCAGGAGCCGCCGGAGCCGGCATCTCTGGCGCCGCGGGAACTGCGCGGCTGGCGCATGCTGCTGACGACCGTGGCGGAGAGCACCCTGGCGGACGACCCGGATCCCACGCTCGCGCTGCTCCGCCTGTGGGAGCTGGAGGCGCTGCGGCTGGAGCTCGCGGAGCTGCTGGAATGCCTCCGGTCACGCACCCCGGGCGTCACCCACCCGCTCGCCGAAGAGGACTGGAGCGCCGTTCCCCTCCGCGTGCATGGGAGCTATTCAAGCCGGGCGGTGGCCGCCGCCTTCGGGCTTCCCCGCCCAAGCGCCCTGCGCGAGGGCGTCCGCTGGTTTCCCGAGCACCGGACGGATGTCTTCTTCGTCACCTTCCGCAAGTCCGAGCGCGAGTTCTCGCCCACGACCCGGTATGACGATTACGTCGTGGCCCCGGATGAGCTCCACTGGGAGTCGCAGAGCACGACGCGCGCCGACTCCCCCACCGGCCGCCGCTACCGGACACACGCCGCGCAGGGCACGCACGTCCTCCTCTTCGGCCGCGAGCGGAAGGAGGACGCCGGCGGCCGCGCGCTGCCGTACTTCTGCATGGGTCCCGCGGAGTACGTGAGCCACGTATCGGAGCGGCCGATGCGCATCCGCTGGCGCCTGCGCCACCCGCTCCCGGAGCGGGTCTACGAGCAGTTCCGGGCGGCCTCCGGGTAGGGCCGGCCCGTTACGCCTGGAAAAGGCGCCGCGGAGGAGCGGGAGCGGGACGGTCAGCGTGTTCTTTCACACCCGCACGCGCCGGTCTCCGCACCGCTCACCGCCGGACGTGCTTCGGCCCTGAGTCGCCCGGTTTCACGGCCCCGAGTCAACCCGAACCACCCTCTTCCGACTCCGGAGCTCGCGTGGAGAATTCGGCGCGGATCGCCTCGTCCGACCAGTGCATCTCCGCGTCGCCGAGCAGGGTCTGGAGATAGAGGATCTGGCCGTGGTGGTTCATCAGGTCGAGCAAGGGGTAGCAGGCGGCCCGGGTGGCGCGGAAGATGCCGCCGAACGGCATCCGCTGCGCCCGGTCCAGCTCCGGCCCCGCGGCCTCCAGCGCCCGGGCGTAGCGCTCGGTGATCGCCAGCAAACGGGCCCGGGCCTCGGCCAGCGTCGCCGGCGGCTCAAAGCCCTGTCGGCGCTCCGGAAAGCCGCCTTCCTCGAGGATCGGCAGGTACATCTCGAAGACCCGAACCGCCTCCGCGGCCACGTCCAGCGGGCTCTTTGCTTCCGGCGCCGGTTTCCACGTCTCCCGATCGGCCGGGATGAATTCCAGGTTATGAGCGAGGCTGCGGGCGCCGTACCGGATCATCCAGGCAGCCGCTTTCACGTCTTCCATGGGACCTCCTCCGTGGGACCTCCTCACGGAGCGGAGCGAGGCGTGCACACGGTTCTCTCCAGCGAGCCGGGCAGCGGGTCGCGCCGGCACAGGCTCCTGAAAGCACGCGTCTCTCCGGAAGCGTGCCCGCCGGAGGGGCCGGGATCACTTCCGCAGCGCGTGCTCCACAAATTCGAACAGCGCCTTCGTCGCCGGATCATCCGGCAGGCCGAGGTTGGCATCGAGCCGGACGTGATCGGTGGCCGGGGCGGCGAAGCTCTCGGCCGGGATGCCGGCCCCGCGAAGCACGTCCCGCAGCCGCAGCGCCTGGGCCGTGGTATCGACGCTGTCCGCCACGTGCAGCAGCAGGAACGGCGGGATCCCCTTTCCGCGGGCAACGTGGGTGACGGCGGAGAAGTCGCGGTGCTTCACCGGGTCGCCGCCGAACTTCTGCTCGTGGCCGAATTTCGGATCGGGCTGGCCCAGGGCCTTCCGGCGCGCCGCGGCGGTCTCGATGATCAGCGGGACGTCGTAGGTGTCCCCGTCCACCGGAACGCAGCCCCGGACGGCGGCAAGCGCTACCCGCTCCGCCTTCAGGTAGCGCTCATCCGTGCAAAGCAGGGCGGCGAGCTGGGCGCCGGCGGAGTGGCCCATGATCAGGAGCCGGTTCGGGTCGCCGCCGTATGCGTCGATCCGGGCGTGCACCCAGCCGACCGCCCGGGCGACGTCCCGGGTAAGGGTTCCCATGTCCACGGCGGGCAGCAGCCGGTAGTTGGTGGATACAAAGACCAGGCCCCGGTCCGCGAAGGCATGCGGCTTGTGGTTGATTTCCGACTTGTCGCCGCCCTGCCAGCCGCCGCCGTGGATCCAGAAGACGACGGGCCGCTGCTTCGCTCCGGCCGGAGCATAGATGTCCAACTGCTGCCGCGGCTGCGCCGGATCGCCGTAGGGGACGTCCCGCTGCACGCGGAGCTCCACCGGAGCCGGAGTGCCGTTGACCGCAGCCGCGGCTCCGGACAACGCGGACGGGTCCGCTGCCTCCAGCAGCGGGAGCGCCAGGGAGCCGGTCGCGCCGCGCAGCAGCGTGCGACGCGAGAGAAACCCGCCACGAGCGATCCGGATGTCCATGCCGCCAACCCCTTCCCGGCTCCGGTCCGGAGCCCGGCCCGACCGATCCGCCGGCGCGCGGAGCGACGGCCCATAAGCCGGTCCACCGCCGGCCCCGGGTGGACGTGCGCCCTCGCACTTTGAGCAGCATCCGGCGGTTGAGTTTCACCGCGCTACCCGCCCGGGAAAGTGCGCTGCCGCGGGCCGAACCGTCGGGCCGATCCGGCATGACCCAGGACGGCCCGGTTCTCCTCGGCGAGCGGCCAGGATTGGGCCGCGTCACACCCGCCGGCCCCGCCCCGCGCAGGTGCCGGCGGCGGCGGGCGGGAACTGACGCGCGGTAGTCGGCACCTCGCGCGAAAAGGCGGGTGCGAGCGGAGAGAAGAATGAAGCGTCGAGATTTTCTGACGACCGCTGCGTCTGCGGCCGGAGCGGGCGTGCTCGCCACCGCGGGCGGGGCGCAGCGGTCGGGCAGCGGAGGCAAACAGGTGCTGGAGCTGCGGCGGTACACCTTCAGCGCGACGCAGAAGCGGCAGGCGTTCGAAAGCTTCAGCGAGAGCGCCCTGATCCCGGCGCTGAACCGCGCCGGCATCCGCCCCGTAGGGGTCTTCAAGATGACCCGGGCGGACAACCCGCAGGCAACCTTCACGGGAGACACCAGCCCGGAGCTGTTCGTCCTGCTCCCACATGCCTCGGCGGAGTCCGTGGTCGGGCTGGAATCCCGGCTGGCCGGCGACGGCGCCTACCAATCCGCTCTGGCGGCGCTGGGGGAGACGCCGAAGGACCCGCTGTTCGCGCGGTATGAGAGCACGCTCCTGATGGCGTTCGACCGGTGGCCCCGGGTGGAGGTGCCCGCGAAGGGAGCCGACCGGGTCCTCCAGCTCCGGACCTACGAGTCGGCAAACGCGGAGCGCGGCCGGATGAAGGTGCGGATGTTCAACGAGGGCGGCGAGATCCAGGTCTTCCGCGAGGCGGGCATGACCCCGGTCTTCTTCGGACAGGCCTTCGCCGGGACGAAGCTGCCGCAGCTCACCTACATGCTTGGCTTCGAGAGCGAGGAGGCGCTGAAAGCCGCGTGGGCGAAGTTCGGCCAGCATCCCGCGTGGCTGAAGCTGAGGGACGACCCGATGTACAAGGACACCGTCTCCAACATCACCAACCTGGTGCTCCGCCCGGCGGGAGGCTCGCAGATCTGACCGGACGGGCGGCCGCATGTCCCCGAGGGAGCCGGAGCGGAGGCGCGCCGGCCCCTACTCCGGCCCGATCTCGACCGGGAAGACCGGCCGGGCGCGCTTCCGGTACCGGAGATCCCGGAAGACATGCGTGTGGATCCCGGCGGC
>CAYQDT010000342.1:0-5183 GCA_964416225.1 uncultured bacterium | reverse complement strand
CACCACCATAGCACTTCGCAAGAACATCCTTCCGCAGCGGGCGCACGCTCTCCGCGGCCACCACCTTGCTGCCGAGCGCCGCCTGGATGCGGATCTCGAACATCTGCCTCGGCAGGATCTCCTTGAGGCGCTCCACGAGCTGCTTGCCCCGCGTGTAGGCGCGCTCCCGGTGGGTGATGAAGGAGAGCGCATCCACCACGTCGCCGTTGATCATGATGTCCATCTTCACCAGCGGGCTCTGCTTATAGCCGGAGAGCTCATAGTCGAAGGAGGCGTACCCCTTCGTTCGGGACTTCAGGCTGTCGAAAAAGTCCATCAGGATCTCCGCCAGCGGCAGGTCGTAGGTGAGAATCACGCGGTCCAGCCCGGCGTACTCCATATGCTTGAAGATGCCGCGCCGATCGTTGCAGAGCTCCATGCAGGTGCCCACGTACTCTTTCGGGGTGATGACCGTGGCATCGACATACGGCTCCTCGATCTTCTCGATCTTCTGCACCTGCGGCCAGTGCGCCGGGTTGTCGATGTCGTGCACCTTCCCGTCGGTCGTCGTCACGTGATAGATCACGGACGGCGAGGTCGCGATCAGGTCCAGGCCGAACTCCCGCTCGATCCGCTCCTGCACGATCTCGCTGTGCAGAAGGCCGAGGAAGCCGCACCGGAACCCGAAGCCGAGCGCCGCCGAAGTTTCCGGCTCGTAGGTGAGGGAGGAGTCGTTGAGCTGCAGCTTGCCGAGCGCCTCGCGCAGGTCCGCGTAGTCCTCGCCGACCACCGGATAGAGCCCGCAGAAGACCATCGGCTTCACCTGCTTGTAGCCGGGAAGCGGCTCCTGCGCGGCGTTCGGTCCGGCCACCGTGATCGTGTCGCCGACGCGACAGTCGCCAATCGACTTGATCGCCGCGTGCATGAAGCCGGTCTGCCCGGCGCTCAACCCGCCCGTCGGTCGCATGTCCGGCTGGAACACGCCCACACCGGTCACCTCGAAGTCCCGGCCCGAAGACATCATCCGGATCTTCTGACCCGGCTTCAGCGAGCCGTCCACGATCCGGAGATACGCCACGATCCCCACGTACGGATCGAAGTGGCTGTCGAAGATCAGGGCGCGGAGGGGCAGGTCCGGGTCGCCTTCCGGCTTCGGCACCCGCTCGACCACCGCCTCCAGGATCTCGTCCACGCCGATGCCCGCCTTGGCGCTGGCCAGAATGCACTCCTCGCCGGGGATCGCCAGCGTCTCTTCCACCTCCGCCACCACCCGCTCCGGGTCCGCGGCGGGCAGGTCGATCTTGTTCAGGACCGGGATCAGCGTGAGGTTGCTGTTCAGCGCCAGGTTCACGTTGGCAATGGTCTGCGCTTCCACGCCCTGCGCCGCGTCCACCACCAGGATCGCGCCCTCGCAGGCCGCCAGGGAGCGGGAGACCTCATAGGTGAAGTCCACGTGGCCGGGTGTATCGATCAGGTTGAGCTCGTACGTCTCGCCGTTCTTGGCCTTATAGCTCATGCGCACGGCGGCCATCTTGATGGTGATGCCGCGCTCCCGCTCGATATCCATCTTGTCCAGCATCTGATCCTGGTGCGCCTCCCGGCTGATGGTGCCGGTGCGCTCCAGCAGGCGGTCCGCCAGGGTGGACTTCCCGTGATCGATGTGCGCGATGATGCAAAAGTTCCGAATGTTGGACTGTTGGTCGCCCCTGGCCATGGACGCTCCTGCTGGGTCACCCCTCGCACAGCGAGCGAAGGGTGGAGTAATAACCAAAAAGGGTCCCTGCGGACCCTCGTGCTGCCGCGCCCATTGGGGACCGCGGGTATGAAATCGCTGTCCGGAGCCGGGGCGTAGCTCGCCCTTCCCGGCGCCTCATTCTAGCAATTTGACGCGTTCAAGTCAATTCGGGGCAGCGCTCTCCCGCACGTTCCCGGGGCGCCGGTTGTTCCCATCGTGCGGGGATGCGCGATAAAGTGGGGGATGGGACGAAGCGTTGTCCCGGAGAGATGCACGGATGATTGACCTGCGCCTGCTGCGAGAGAACCCGGACCTGTTCCGCGAGGCTTCCCGGAAGAAGCGGATACCAGCGGATGTGGACGCCGCTCTGAAGACGGACACGGAACTGCGCTCCCTGAAGGTCGAGGTGGAAAACCTGCGCAGCGAGCGGAATACGGTCTCCAAGAGCATCGGGAAAAAGCAGGGCGCGGAGCGAGAGGCGGCGCTGGAGCAGGCGCGGGTTCTTCGCGAGCAGTTGGAAGCGAAGGAGCCCCGGCTCAAGGAACTCGAGGAGCGCCTCCAGTACCTGCTTCTCACCATTCCCAACCTGCCCGCGGAAGACACGCCCGAGGGCGCGACGGAAGAGGATAACGTCGAGATCCGCCGCTGGGGGACGGCGCGCGCGTTCGACTTTGAGCCCAAGGACCACGTGGACCTCGCGCTGTCGCTCGACCTGGCGGACTTTCAGCGGGGGAGCAAGGTCTCCGGCAGCCGGTTCTTCTACTTGAAGGGCGCCGGCGCGCTCCTGGAGTTGGCGGTGCTGCGGTTCGCAATGGACACCCTCTACCGCCGCGGATTCACGCCGATGGTGGTGCCGGAACTGGTCCGCGAGCAGGCCATGCTGGGCACCGGATACTTCCCGCTTGGCCGCGACGACGCCTACGCCCTGGAAAAGGACGAGCTTTACCTCATCGGCACCTCGGAAGTTTCCCTGGTCTCGCTCCACACGGACGAGATCCTCACGCTGGATGAGCTGCCCCGTCGCTACGCGGGGATCAGCTCCTGCTTCCGGCGCGAGGCCGGCGCGGCGGGAAAAGACACCCGCGGCTTCTACCGGGTCCACCAGTTCCACAAGGTGGAGCAGGTGATTCTCTGCCCGAACGAGCCGGACCTGGTCCGCGCGGAGCATGAGGCGCTGG
Organism: uncultured bacterium; assembly: GCA_964416225.1. GTDB lineage: Bacteria > Armatimonadota > SYMT01 > SYMT01 > SYMT01 > CAYQDT01. The sequence continues at coordinate 2,291 of CAYQDT010000342.1, read as the reverse complement.
TGGCCAACGTGGAGTTCATCCTCCAATCGCTCGGGCTGCCTTACCGGGTAGCGCTTGCCTGCACGGGGGAGATGGGCATGGGGCAGGTCCGAAAGCACGAGATCGAGACGTGGATGCCGAGCCGGGGCACGTACTCGGAGACGCACTCCGCCTCGACGCTCGGCGAGTTCCAGAGCCGGCGCCTGAACATCCGCTACCGGAACGCGGAAGGCCAGCTCCGCTTCTGCGCCACGCTCAACAACACGGCCATCGCCAGCCCGCGCATCCTGATCCCGCTCCTGGAGACCTACCAGCAGGCAGACGGAAGCGTGAAGATCCCGGAGGTCCTCCATCCCTACCTTCCCGGGATCACGGAGCTGCGGCCTGCGTAGCGGGGAGCGGCGGGCGGCCTGCCGGGAGCGCGAATGAACTACGACAGCTTCTGCATGGCCGCCGCCCTGGAGGAGCTGCGCGGCGGGTGCGCGGGCGCCTTCGTCGACCAAGTCTACCAGCCGGGGCGGTTGGAGGTGGTCCTTGCGTTCACGGGCCGCGGCCCGCGCCGGCTCTGGCTCTTCTCCAGTGACGCAGCCCGGGCAAGAGCCCACGCCATACCGGTGCGGAAGCCGGGTCCCGAGACGCCGCCGGGCTTCTGCATGCTCCTGCGCAAGCACCTGGGCGGGGCACACCTCACCGGCGTCGAGCAGGTCCGATTCGACCGCGTCCTCCGCCTGACCTTCCGCCGGGGCGCGGAGATTCGCGTCCTGGTCCACGAGGTGATGGGCCGGCACAGCAACCTGATTCTGCTGGACGAATCGGCGCTCGTCCTTGGCGCGATCAAGCACGTACCGCCGGCGCAGACCCGCGTGCGCCCGATCCTGCCGGGGCTTCGGTACGCGGAGCCGCCCGGCGCGCGGCCCGATCCCCGGGCTCTCTCCCTCGACGAGCTTCGTGCTCTGCTGGAGGGAGTCACGGCGCCGGAAGAGCTGACGCGCCGCCTGAGCGGCTGGGGGACGTTCGCCGCGCGCGAGGCGTTCGCAATGCCGGGCGGCCCGGCCGAGGCGGTCCACGCGCTGATGGAGCGGGTCCGGAGCTCTGACTACGAGCCGGTGGTTTTCGAGGACGAGCGGGGATGCCCGCGAGGGGTGTGGGCCTTCCCGTCGGCGCAGTCGGGCTGGGAGCACGCGCGCCCGGGGACCGGGATCTCCGCGGTGTGCGCCGAGTATTATCGCTATCTCGAGGAGCACGGCGCGGCGGAGGAACTGCGGCGGCTCCTGGCTGGCACGCTCGGGCGGGCGCTGAAAACGGCCCGGCTCCAGCGGGACGAAGCGCAGTCCCATCTGGAGGGGATCGACGGGGCGGAGCTGCTGCGGATCTCCGGAGAGCTGCTCAGCGCGCATGCCGGAGCAGTGGAGCGGGACGCCCGGCAGGTGGAGCTGCCGAACTGGTACGACCCGGCCGGAGGGACCTTAACGATCCGGCTGGACTCCGAACTGGACGCCCGGGAGAACGCACAGCGCTACTTTCACCGCTACCGCCGGGCGATCCAGGCCGCGGAAGCGGCCCTGGAGCGGCTGCCGGGTCTGGAGCTGCGCGCCGCGGAGCTGGAGCAGCGGGCCGCCACCGCACGGACCGCGGAGGAGCCGGAGCTGCGCCTGGCGCTTGAGGTTGCACGCGCGGAGGGGTTGCTCCGGGACCAGGAGCGGCCCGGCCGGAGCGCGGCGCCCAGGTCCGAGTTCCCCAGCGGGGTGCGTGTGAAGCGCGTGCCCCTCGGCCGGTGGGAAATCCTGTACGGCGAGAACGCCACCTCGAACGACTACCTCACCACCCGCTACGCCCGCCCCGGCGACCTCTGGCTCCATGCCCGCGCCGTGACGGGAGCGCACGTGGTGGTGCGGGAGGTGGGCTCGCTCGAGCGACTGCCGCCGGAGGTGCTCCGCGAGGCCGCCCGCCTCGCGGCCGCCCACAGCGAAGCGAAGCACTCATCGCTGGTACCCGTCGACTACACCTTCCGCCGCTTCGTCCGGAAGCCCCGCGGCAGCGCCCCGGGCGCGGTGGTGTACACCGGTGAGAAGACGATCCACGTCGAACCCCGCTAGGGACCTATGCGCGGCGCGCCGCGAGGCACGCGAGGGCTCCGGGCAGGCCAAGGGGTGAGCCCGCCCGGCAGTGCTACCGCCCCGGCTGGAGCTGCTCCGCGGGCGGCATCTCGCCAATGGTGACCGTCCAGGACTGATCCTGGTTGTTCCGGACTCCCTGGATCGTCAGCTTATCGCCCGGGTGGGAATCCCGAATGGCGTGCCGCAACTGCTCGC